>DASUCV010000008.1 GCA_036275915.1 Candidatus Polarisedimenticolaceae bacterium
GAGGAAACGTCGGGTGTTGCCACCCGTAGAGGCTGCGCTGTCGGAGCATTCTCCAGAAGCCACCTCACGACGGTCGCTTCCTCATCCGAAATCGGACGCTGTTCTTTCTTCCTGTCTTCGTGCTTTTTCATGCAGCTTAACTAGAATTGGTCCGGTCTTCGTTTGTCCCTCAAACGCTGCGAGCCCGGTCATCTAATCCGCTGCGTCGAAGTGGCCGACAGCGCTTTGTTCTTTAGATACGCCAGTTAGCGGGCGAACGCCAGGGGGTGCCGTCGAAAACGCTGCGAGAAGCTCGCTACGTTTGTCCGGAATTCTCCAAGTGGGCGATCACTTCGTTTTCTTCCTGCTCGCGACGAGAGAGACGACCTTCGTCGCGTTTTGTGGGACCGTGAGCCCCTTGCTCGACACGAGGTCGAAGCCGTCGAGATGGAGCTCGAGGTCGACCGCCTCGTCTGCAGGGACGGCCGCGTCGTAGTGATCGTCCGAAGGACGCAAGACCACCTTGCCGTAACTGAAGGGGTGCTCGTGTCCCGCCCGCGCGGCGTGCCACATCACGAGCTCGAACTCGTGCAGCACCACGGGCTTCTTGCCGGTCGGGGTTTGCTCCTCGACGACGAGTCGGAGCGTTCCGGTCGGCGGGGAGATCAGGTCGATGGGCGTCGAAGCGTCGAGGTGCGTGATGTCGACGATCTTCCCGCCATCCTGATCGGGAAAGAGCGACACGCGCACCTGATCGTTCTTGACACCGGTGAAGTGTGCGAGCCCATGAGCATCGGTGGTGGCGGCCTGGGAGCAACGCTGCGAGTGCGGCTCGCAGAGAAGGACGTCGCGGCCCGCGAGCGGCGCGTGACCTGCCGCGCCATCCGTGACTCTCACCGTCAGCGCATGTCCGGCCTTCGCCGGCTGCGTCGGTGGCGAAGTCGTACTTTCCGCGGCAACGGCCGACGCCGAGCTGGCCGCGAGGAGAAGCGCGAGCGCCGGCACGGCGGCACTCTGGCCGATCCTCACACACGCCCTTCAAGGAGCAGATAGGCTCCGATCGCGGCGGCGGCCATGCCGAGGAGCGGCGGCGCGACGATGAAGAAGAGGCGCCGCGTCCCGACCGTCGCGACGATCGAGAGCTTGACCGCCATGTTGACGAGGAAGGCGATCAGCATCGCGAGAAGCGCCTGCGCCGGCGGAATCGTACCCTCGGCAGCGAGTGTCGAGGCGGCAAGCGTCGCCGCATGGACGTCGGTCGTTCCGGCGAGCCCGGCGGTGACGAGGACGCCGGAGTCGCCGAACCTCCGCTGCGCCAACGCGCTCAGGACCAGCACGCCGCCGAACGCCGCGGCCATCGCGAGCGCCGGTTTCAATTCGAGCGGGTTCGAGAGCTCGAACGCGGCGGGCGCCTTCTGCTGCGCGTGCCGCCTGCGCCACCACACGACGACGAGCGCTCCGGCGATGCCGACGGCGACCGGCGCGCCGACGAGGACGATGGCTGCGCGCAGGAGCGCCGGATCGGTGACGCCGACGACGAGGGCTTGGGCCGAGGCCGAAGCGGCGTTGGCGAGCACGATGCCGGTCGCGAGCGGCACGGCGAACTCGGGCTCGTCCTTCGCGCGGCGCGCGAGGGAGAGCGTGGCGGCGGTCGACGAGACGAGGCCGGCGAAGAATCCCGCGGCGGCGAGACCGCGCGCGGGGCCGAGCGCGCGCACGGCGATGTAGCCGGCGAATCCGACGCCGGCGATGAGCGTGAACATGAACCACAGGCGCGACGGGTTGATCACGCCCCATGGATCCACCGTGCGGTCGGGGAGGAGCGGCAGGACGACGAGCGCGATGACGAGGAAGAGGAGCGCGGCGTTGACTTCCCGGTTCGTCAACTCCTCGTGCGCGAAGGCGTGAATGCGCGGCTTGAGCCAGAGGACGAGCACGACGATGACGCCGAGCATCGCGGCGAGGCGCGGCTCCTGGTGGGCGAGCCAGCCGAGGCCGAACGTCAGGATCGCCGCGACCTCGGTCGTGGTTCCGGCGTCGTGGTGGCCGTCGTCCCCCGGCCGCAGGTAGGTCGCGACCGTCAGCGCGGCGACGAACGCGGCCAGCACGATCGCCACGGGCGGGCCGACGTGCGCGGCGAGGGTGCCGAGGAGGGCGACGAGTGCCATCGTGCGCGCGCCGAACGCCGTGCCGCGCCCCTCTAGGGCCCTCGACCGTTCGCGCTCGATCCCCACGAGCAGGCCGAGCGCCAGCGAGAGCAGGAAGAGCTTCGCGGTGTCGAACACGCGTCATCTTTATCATGCGCGCGTGCCGCTGGGCTATCCTGCCCGCACCGTGCTGGTCGTCTCCAACGCCTCGTCACTGGTGCTCGAACGGGAGCTGCTCGACCGGGTGGCGGCGGCGAAGACCGGGGATCCCCTGGCGCCGATCCTGATCGTCGTGCCCAGCCGCCGGCTGGCGGACCACGTCTCCCGGCGCCTCGTCGAGCGATTCGGCGCGGTGCTCGGCGTCGAGGTGGTGCATCACGCGGGCCTGGCGCGCCGGATCGTGCGGAGCGCCGGCCTCGCCGAGCCGCGCTCGATCGAGAGTCCGCTTCTCGAGACGCTGACGCGCCGCGTCGTGCGGCGATCGCCCTCCGGTCGCCTGATCGATTTCTTCCGCGAGCGCCCTGCGGCGGTGCCGACCCTCATGCGGTCGCTCGTCGATCTTCGCGAGGGCGGCGTGGCGCCGGCCGCGGCGCGGGCGGCGCTCGGTCCGGAGCACGCCGAGATCGGCGCGTTGTACGCGCGATGGACCGAGGCGCTCGAGGCGGTGGCGTCGCGCGGTGGCGCCGATCCGGCGGCACTCGCCGTTCTGGCCGCTCCGCATGCCGCCGCGTACGCCTCGCGCTTCCGCTGTGTCCTCCACCACGGGAGCTACGAGCTGATCGGAGTTCACGAGGCGCTCGTCGCCGCGCTCGACCGGGGACGCGACGGGGTGGAGCTGAGGCCGAGCGCGCGCGGCGACGACGATCCGCCGCTCGATGCCGCGGCATCTTTCTTCCAGGCCCAGGGAGCGCTGACCGAGCTGACGACCGCCGCGCGCATGGCGCTCGCGGCGGTGCGTGACGGCGTGCCCCCGCACGAGGTCGCGATCGTCGTGCGGTCGTTCGGCGCCTACGCCGCCGCGATGGACGTGCTCATCGACTCGGGCGACGTGCCGTGGGAGACGTCGTACGCGCGCGCGCTGCGCCGCGATCCCGCCGTCGCCCGCACCCTTGCCGCGATCGCCGCGATGGCGGACGACGCGGGAACCTTCGCCTCGCATGCGGCGGGGTTCGAGCAGGCCGCCGCGGCGGCGTTCGGCGAGCGCTGGAGCTCGCCGGCGGGAACGGCGCTCGCAGGTTTGCTGCGCACGCTCGCGGAGGTCGAAACGCTGCTCGACGAGCGCGCCGCGATCGGCCGCGCCGAAGCGGCGGCGTGGCTGGAAGGCGCCGTGGATGCCGCCGTCGTTCCCGCCGTGCCCGGCGTGGGCGTTCGCGTTCTCGATGCGATGCAGGCCCGCGGCCTCACCTTCGAGCACGTGCTCCTCTCCGGCATGAACTCCGGCATCTTCCCTTACGTCGGACGCGAGGACCCGTTCCTGCCCGACGACGCCCGGCGGCGCGTCATGGAGGCGACCGGGCATCCTCTGCCGCTCGCCGCGCGACGCGAGCGCGAAGAGCATCTCCTGCTCGGCATGATGCTCGGCTCCGCCAGGAAGCGTCTCGTCGTGTCGTGGCGGCGCGCCGACGAGGCGGGCCGCCCTGCGACTCCTTCTCTCGCCCTTCGTGACGTCGCGCGCGCCACCGGCCGGGGAATGACGGCGAAGGATCTCGAGGACGCGGCGCGGAGGATCCCCGCCCATCCGGGAGCGCGTTTCGCCGCGTGGGCCGCCGACCCGGGGCTGCTCCGCCGCGACGAGGAGACGCTGCTCGTCGCACTGCAATCGGAGGCGGGCGCCGATGCCGCGCCGGCGGTCGCGGCGCGAGCTCCGGGGCTCCGGCGAGCGATCGATCTCGTCGTGGCGACCGATGCGTTCTCTCCCGGATCGGGCCGGTACGACGGCCGCATCGGACCGGGGTTCGTCGATACACGAATCGCGGCAACCGCCCTCGAAGTTCTTGGAGCCTGCCCGCTTCAATTCTTCTTCCGCCATGTGTTGGACGTGCATGCCGATCCCCAGGCGAAGACGCCGTTCGAGCTCGATGCCGCGACGACCGGTACGCGGGTGCACAAGGTTCTGCACCACGTCTACGGCGCGCTGGCGGGCGAGGACGCCTTCACACGCCTCTCGCTGCCCGCGCGCGTCGCGCGAGCGCGGCAGATCCTGGGCGAGGTCTGGCCGGAGTACGCTCCCGAGCGCGAGGCCGCGCTCGCCGAACGCTTTCCGCTCCTCGACGGGATCGTGCGCCACGGGTGGCAGAAGACGCTCATGGCCTTCATCGCGGCCGACCTCGAGCGGCTCGAGGCGGAGTCGCTCGTCCCGGTCGAGTTCGAGGTCAAGGAAGAGAGGACGATCCCCGGCGGGCCGCCGGGACTCGTCGTCAAGGCCCGTTACGACCGGATCGTGGAAGGTGCGGGCGGCCGGGTGATCGGCGACTACAAGACGGGAAGCAGCAAACTCGACAAGAGGCTGGCTCCGGCCGCGATCGTCTCCGGCGCCGAGCTTCAAGTTCCGCTCTACGCGCTGCTCGAAGGCGTGCCGGTGGAGCTCCTCGGCGTCGGCCCGCGGCTCGTCCCCGACGGCACCGAGAAGACCGACCCGCGGTTCGTTCGGTTCCCGGGCTTCGACGGCGCCGATCAGCGCGACGGCGTGATCGAGACGATCGGTGTGCTCGCGCATCTCGCCGCGGAGGGCACGTTCCCGATCCGCGTCGGCGACGACTGCGCGTTCTGCGACTACCGGACGGCGTGCCGCCGCCATCACCCCCCGACCGAGCACCGGGAATCGGTCTCGCCCGACGTGCAGGACGCGGTGCGATGCTGGGAGAAGAAGAAGGAGACGCCCCTTCTCGCGCAGGTCGGCCCGAGGACGGCATGACGCCCACGGACGCGGAGGCCCGGCTCATCGCGTCGATCGACGCGTCGGTCAACCTCGTCGTCGCCGCGGGCGCCGGCACCGGCAAGACGACGCTCCTCGTCGAGAGGATCCTGCACGCCATCGGATCGGGCACGGCGCGGCTTCCCGAGATCGCCGCGATCACCTTCACCGAGAAAGCCGCGGGTGAGCTGCGGCACAGGCTCGCGGCCGGTCTCGACGCCTTGGCCGACGCGGCGCAGGGACGGGCGTCGGAAGAGTCGGGCTCGCGCGTCCTCGCGCGCCTCGTGGACGCGGGATGCACGCTCCAGGATCTCGTGCCGCGCCTGGCGGCGGCGCGCGGCGCGCTCGACCGGACCTCCGTGTCGACGATCCACGCCTTCTGCGCCGATCTCCTGCGCAGCCATCCGGTCGAATCGGGGCTCATCCCGGGCTTCGTGGTCGATCAGGGCCCGCTCGCGCGCCGCATCATCGATCCGGCGTGGGAAGCGTTCGTCACCGAGGAGATGGGACCCGCGGGACGCCGCGGCGCGCTGTGGGGACGCGTGCTCGCGGCGGTGACGCTCGCCGACGCGGCGGATGTGGCGCGTCAGCTCGTCAAGGGAGCCGTTCCGGACGACGTGCTCGCGCACGAGATCGCGCCGCTCGATCTCCAGTCCGCGTTCGGCACGACCGCCATCGCGTGGGCCGATGAGCTTCGCGTCGCGGGGGCGGTGACCGGCCTCACCCCGGTTCCACAGGAGTGGATCGGGGAGGCCGAGCGCGTCCTCCGCACTCTGGCGATGGAGGGAGTCGAGGCCGCGCAGCGCACGATCGATCGCTCGGAGCGCTTGCGCGACCGGCCGTCGATCGGAAAGAAGGTCGCCGAGGAGGACCGCGCGCGCGTCGAGGAGCTCTGCCGCCGCGTGAACAGCCTCCTCAGGGCGCTCCGGAAGCTCGACGAAGCCGCGTCCTCCGACCTCCTCGAGGCGGTGAGGCCGTTCGCGCGCGCCGCGCGCGAATCGCTCGTCCGCGCCGGGATCCTCGACTTCGACGGTCTCCTCGTCCGCGCGCGCGGCCTCCTGCGCGACCATCCCGCCGTCCGCGAGGCGATGAAGCGCCGGTTCCGGATGCTCCTCCTCGACGAGTTCCAGGACACCGATCCACTCCAGTACGAGATCGTCTTCTTCATCGCCGAGGTGGAAGGGAAGTGCGAGCGCGACGCGTACGCGACGCGCCTCTCCCCCGGCCGTCTGTTCATCGTCGGCGACGCGAAGCAGTCGATCTACCGGTTTCGCGGCGCCGACTACGCGGCGTACCGGCGCGCCGTGGAGCACGTCGTGAGCCAGGGCGGGAGGGAGCTCTCGCTCACGACGAACTTCCGCTCGCTGCCGAGCGTGCTCGCACCGATCAACGCGCTCTTCACGGACCCCTCACCCTCGTGGACGCCCTCGGCGCATCTGCCGCCCTACGAGGCGATCGAAGCGCATCGGACGAGCGACGAGGAGAGCCGGTGCGTCGAGGTCTGGAGTCCCCTGCTTCCGAAGAAGGCGCTGGCCGCGGATCGACGCCGGCTCGAGGCGGCTGCGCTCGCGCGTGAGATCGGGGAGTTCGCCGGTCCCGGGAAGCGCTGGCGTTACGCGGACGTGCTCCTGCTCCTCCGCGGCTTCCGGGAGGCCGGTATCTACCTGAGGGCGCTTCGGGCGCAGCGCATCCCGTTCGTCGTCAGCGGCGGACGGTCGTTCTTCGAGAGAACCGAGATCGTGCAGGCGCTCGCCGTGCTGCGAGCCGTCGCCGATCCCGTGGACGAGGTGGCGCTCCTCGCCTATCTACGCTCGCCGGCGGGCGGCGTCGACGACCGCGAGCTCGCGCTCCACGCGCAGCATCACGACCACGCATGGCGGCCCGAGACGCCCGCGCACGCAGGCAGGACACCGGCGCTCGCCGCCGCGCTCGAGCAGCTGGACGCCATGAGGGCCGTCGTGGCCGATCTTCCGGTCGACGAGGCCATCCGCAGGGTGCTCGAGGCTTCCGGGATGATCGCCGTCTCGGGCCTCGCCTTCGAGGCGGCGCAGCGCGTCGCGAACCTCGAGAAGCTGATCGTCGCCGCGAACACGCTCAGTCGCGACGGCTCGCTCACGCTCAAGGAGACACTCGACGCCATCGAGGAGAGCCTCGAGCTCGACGAGGAGGGCGACTCGCCGCTCGCCGACGAGACGATCGACGCGGTGCGCGTCATGACGATCCACAAGGCCAAGGGGCTCGAGGCCCGCGTCGTGATCCTGGCCGACACCGCGACGCGCCCGAACCTGGGCGGCCGCGAGGAATGGTCGATCGAGATGACGGGCGGGCGCCTCGCCCTCCGCGGCTTCGGCCTGCGCAACGGCGCCGCGATTTTCGCCGCTCTCGACGACGCCGCGCACGAGCGCGCGGAGCACCTCCGTCTCCTCTACGTCGCGCTGACACGCGCCCGCGACCGCCTCGTCGTCTTCGGCGGCGGGGAGCCGACGATGGCGTGGATCGCGGCGTTCGCCGCGTGGGGCTACACGCCCAAGGAGCTCCCCGCGGACGGTCCGCTGCGCTGCGGCGACGTCCTGCACCGGTGCCTCGCCATGCCGCCTCCCGAGACCGTCGCCTCCGGAGCCGTGCCGGCGGGAGCGCCGGACGCTGCCCTCCGCTACGACGAAGCGCTCTCCGCCGTTTCTCGCCTCGCCGCTCCCGAGATGCGCGCGCCGAGCCTGATCGATCACGAGTTCGAGCGCGGCGAGAGCGCCCTCGTCCCCGACCTCGCCCGCGAGATCGGGAGCGTCGTCCACGCGCGCCTGGCGGGGCTCTCCAGCGAAAGCATGCCGGAGGCCGATGAGCTCATGAAGGCGTTCGACGCGTCGCCCCTTCGCGCGCGCCTCGACGCGCTCGACGTCCTCGGCCGCGAGATCCCGATGCTCTTCGACGACGGAGGCGCGCGCTGGCGCGGCGCGATCGATCTCCTCTATCGCGAACGAGACGGCACGATCGTCGTCGCCGACTACAAGACCGACGCCTCGAGCGACGGCGCGGCGGAGCGCCACGCGCACCAGCTCGGCGTGTACGCGAAGGCGGTCGCGCGCGCGATCCCCGGTGCCACGGTGCGCGCGGAGCTCTGGATGCTCCGCACCGGCGAGATCATCCCCCTCGGCGTCAAATCTCGAGCCGGTACCCCACCCCGGAAACTGTTTTGAGGTAGCGCGGCTCCGCCGGATCGTCCTCGATCTTCTGGCGGACGCGGTGGACGAGCTGCTTCAGGAGCTGGCGGTCTTCGGTGGTGCGCGCGCCCCACACGTGGCGGAGCAGGCGCTCCGGCGGCACCGTGCGATTGGGGTGCGCGACCATGAGCTGGAGGAGGCGGAATTCGAGGTTCGTGAGACGCGACGGCTCGGCCTCGCCGATGCGGACGGTCTGGAGGTCGGGGTCGAGGACGATCGCGCCTGCGGCGAGCGGGGCGGCGCGCTCGAGACCGCCGCGGCGAAGGCGCGCCCGCACGCGCGCGACGAGCGTCTTCGGGCTGAACGGTTTCGTGAGGTAATCGTCGGCGCCGAGGTCGAGACCGCGCACGTGGTCGGCCTCCTCGCCGCGCACCGTGAGCATGACGACCGGCGTCTCCGAGGCGGCGCGGATCCGCTTGAGAACCTCGAAGCCGTCGAAGCCCGGGAGGTTGACGTCGAGGAGGACGAGGTCGGGGCGCTCGGCGCCGTGCCGCGCGACCGCGGAAGGGCCGTCGGCGGCGTCGACGACCGCGTAGCCGGCCTGGCCGAGGACGAAGCCGATCAGCTCGCGGAGCTCGCGGTCGTCGTCGACGACGAGAACCTTCACGCGGGCACCCCGGCCGGAAGCGTGACGGCGACGCGGGTGCGGGTCTCTCCGGCCTCGGCGTCGATCGTGCCGCCGTGCCGCTCGACGATCGACTTCGCGATGTAGAGGCCTAAGCCCACGCCGGACGACTCGGGCTCGTCGCCGAGCGAGCGCACGAACGGCTCGAAGAGCTGCGGCTCGACGTCGTCGGCCCAGCCGGGCCCCTCGTCGTCGACCCACAGCACGATCGAGCCGCCTTTGACCTCGCCGCCGACGCGGATCGCGGTGCCGTCGGGCGCGAACTTCGACGCGTTGGCGAGCAGGTTGACGAACACCTGCGTGAGACGCGGGCCGTCGCCCGACACGATCGGCAGCGGATGCGGGAGATCGATCTCGATCGCCTGGCGCCTCTGATCGGCGAGAGGGCGGATCATCTCGACGGCTTCCTCGACGACCGCGTCCAGGCTCACGTCCTGGCGGCGCACGGCCGCGCGCCCGGCTTCGATGCGCACGCTCTCGAGGAGGTTGTCGATGAGCTGCGTGAGTCGCAGGGCGCCGCGCTGGAGCGCGACCACGAGGCGGTGCGTCTCGTCGGGCGCGAGGTCGGGCAGGCGCTCGAGGAGCAGCTCGAGCGAGGCGAGCTGCGCCGCGAGCGGGGTCTTGAACTCGTGCGAGATGTTGGCGAGCACGGCATCGCGCAGGCGCCGCGCGGCCTCGACCTCGGTCTCGTCGCGCATGAGCTGGAACTGGCGGTCGCCCCCCGAGAGCGAGCTCGTGAGGACCACGGTGCGAGGCCGGCCGTCCTTGAGGACGAGACGCTCGGTCGCGCGCGCCTGGCCGCGGAAGCGCGCGTGGAGGATCGGGCAGTTCTCCTCGCACGGCCGCGGGTCGGGGCGGAGGACGTCGCCGCAGAACCTTCCGGTGGCCTTCTCGGGCGTGGTGCCGACGAGCGCCGCGGCCTGCGCGCTCATCGTCACGATCCGCCGCTCGCCGTCGACGACGAAGACGCCTTCCGCGATCCCGTCGACCATCGCACGGGCCTCGGACTGCCGGGCGGCCAGGTCTCCGGTCAGCGTGAGGAGGCGCCGGCGCATCTCCTCCATCGACGCGGCGAGGCGGCCGATCTCCGCCCAGCCCGCCTCGCCCACCGGCGTTCCGAGGTCGCCGCCGCCGATGCGATCCGCCGCCTCGGTGAGCTGCGTGAGCGGACCGACGATCCGGCGGGCGACGAGGACGGTGAGGAGGAGGGCGACCGTGCCGATGCCGAGCGTGAGCTGGGCGACGCGGCGCATGAGCTTGATGCGCGCTTCGCGCGCCGGCTGCGTCGGCAGCTCGACGTCCATGAAGCCGACGACACGCCCCGTCGCGTCCTCGAGCGCGACGACGGTGGCGTACACCCCGAGGTCGTCCAGCCGGCGCGCCTCGGGCGGCGCGTCGTGGAGGAGCTTGGCGCGAAGCGGCAGCTTCGGATCGCCGATGCTTCCGATGCCGTGCGCCGCGTCGTCGAACCGGACGGACGCGCCGACGGTCTCGCCGAGCCGCTTCGAGTATGCGCCGTCGAAAACGACGCCGAGGGCGACGGTCGCCGCGGAGTCGACCGGCGAGCGGGTCGAGGCGACGAGCTGGATCCCGCCCGTCGGGGTCGCGGAGAGCCCGTCCGTCCATGCGAGCGCGGGGCCCGCCGAGGCGACGACGCGGCCGTTCCTCAGGATCGCCGCCGCGTAAAGCCCGCCTTCCTCGCGAATCGTCGCCAGGTTCCGCGCGGCCTCGTCGTACCGCCGCTCGGCGAGAGGCGCGGAGAGCTCCGGCTGCGCCGCGACGAGCCGCACCGTCGCCGCGAGCGCGTCCCCCTCGCGCGCGATGTCGCGCGCCGCGCCGTCGGCCGCGAGACGGACGTGGTCGAGCGCCTCGTCGTCGATGAAGCGGCGCAGAAGGGCGGCCGAGGCGATCGCGAGGCCGGCCATCGCGAGCAGCACGACCGACACGTTGAGCGCGATCAGGACGGCGCGCAGGCTCGAGCGCCTCATGACCTCATGCTATCAGCCCGCGCTGCCGTGGAGGTGGCGCTCGACGACCGCCTTGACCGCGAGCGTGGCGAGCGCGGCGAGGGAGAGGAGCGAGGCGACCGCGAACGCCGCCGAGAATTGATAGTCGTTGTAGAGGATCTCGACGTGGAGCGGGATCGTGTTCGTCAGCCCCTGGATGTGGCCGGACACGACCGAGACGGCGCCGAACTCCCCGATCGCCCGCGCGTTGCACAGGATGATCCCGTAGAGGAGGCCCCAGCGGATCTTGGGGAGGCTGACGTGGACGAACATCCGCCAGCCCGAGGCGCCGAGCGTCAGCGCGGCCTCCTCGTCGTCGTTGGCCTGGCTCTCCATGAGCGGGAGCAGCTCCCGCACGACGAACGGCGAGGTCACGAAGAGCGTGGCGAGGATCATGCCGGGGACGGCGAAGATGATCTTGATGTCGTGCGCCTGGAGCCACGGACCGAAGAAGCCGTGCGCGCCGAAGAGGAGGACGAAGACCATCCCCGAGACGACCGGCGACACGGCGAACGGCGCGTCCAGGATCGTGATGAGGAGCGCGCGGCCGGTGAACTCGAACTTGGCGATCGCCCACGCCGCGGCGACGCCGAAGACGACGTTGATCGGCACGACGGTCGCCGCAATCTCGAGCGTGAGCTTGATCGCCTCCCGGGCATTCGGATCGGCGATCGCGGTGAGGTACGCCGCGGCGCCCTTCTCGAACGCCTTGACGAAGACGGCGACGAGCGGAAGGAAGAGAACGAGCAGGAGGAAGACGAGCGCGGTCCCGATGAGCAGGGCGCGCGTCAGCGGGCTCTCGTCGCGGTGATGCGGCCTGGTCACGCGATGTCCCCGGTCTTGAGGCGCGCCGCCGCACGCCGTGTCATCGCGCCGATCGCGAAGAGCATGGTGAACGAGGCGACGAGGAAGACGAGCGCCACGGCGGTGGCCCCGGCGTAGTCGTACTGCTCGAGCTTGATCATGATGAGGAGCGGCGTGATCTCCGAGACCATCGGCATGTTGCCGGCGATGAAGACGATCGACCCGTACTCGCCGAGCCCGCGCGCGAAGGCGAGCGCGAAGCCGGTCGCGAGCGCGGGCATGAGCACCGGGAGGACGACGCGCACGACCGTGGCGAAGCGGCCCGCGCCGAGCACCGCCGCCGCGTCCTCGAGCTCCGGCGAGAGGTCCTCGAGCACCGGTTGCACGGTGCGGACGACGAACGGCAGCCCGATGAACGTGAGCGCGACGATGATGCCGAGCGGCGTGTAGGCGACCTTCACGTGATAGGGCGCGAGGTACCGCCCGACCCATCCGTTCTCGGCGTAGAGCGAGGTGAGCGCGATGCCGGCGACCGCGGTGGGCAACGCGAACGGAAGGTCGACGAGCCCGTCGATGAGACGGCGCCCGGGGAAGCGGTAGCGCACCAGGACCCAGGCGACGAGGACTCCGAAGACCGCGTTGATCGACGCGGCGGCCGCTGCGGTCACGATGCTCAGGCGGTACGCGGCGAGCGCGCGCGGCGCGCTGACCGCCGCCCAGAACGCGGACGGCCCGAGGGAGGCCGACTTCAAGACGAGGGCCGCGAGCGGGATCAGGATGAGGAGCGACACGTAGCCGACCGTCATCGAGATCGCAGGCCGGAATCCCGGCAGGACGCGGCGGCCCGAGACGCTCACTTCGCGGCCCCGAAGATCTGATCGAACACGCCTCCGTCGGCGAAGTGCTGCTTCTGCGCCTTGTCCCACCCGCCGAACGCGGTGTCGATCGTGAACATCTCGACCGGCCCGAACTGGTCCTTGTACTTCGCGGCGACCGCGGGATCGCGCGGCCGGTAGTAGTGCTTCGCGGCGATCTCCTGCCCTTCGGGCGCGTAGAGAAACTGGAGGTACGCGCGCGCGACCTCGGCGATCCCGTGCTTCGCGGCGATCTTCTCGACGACCGCGACCGGAGGCTCGGCCTTGATCGACATCGAGGGGACGACGAGCTCGAACTTGTCCTTGCCCAGCTCCTTCATGGCGAGGAGCGCCTCGTTCTCCCACGCGATGAGGACGTCGCCGATCCCGCGCTCGACGAACGTCACCGTCGAGGCGCGCGCGCCGGTGTCGAGGATCGGCGCGTTCTTGTAGAGCTTCGCGACGAAGTCCTTCGCCTTCGCGTCGTCGCCGAGCTTCCTCTTCGCGTAGCCCCACGCGGCGAGGTAATTCCACCGTGCGCCGCCCGACGTCTTGGGGTTCGGCGTGATGACCTGGATCCCGGGCTTCACGAGATCGTCCCAATCCTTGATCGCCTTCGGATTCCCCTTGCGGACGAGGAAGACGATCGTCGACGTGTACGGGCACGCGCCGTCCGGGAGCTTCGTCCTCCAGTCGGGCGCGATGAGTCCCGAGACGGCGATGGCATCGATGTCGTACGCGAGCGCCAGCGTGACGACGTCGGCCTCGAGGCCGTCCGCCACCGCGCGCGCCTGCTTTCCCGATCCGCCGTGCGACTGCTGGACCCGGACGTCGTCGCCGGTCTTCGCCTTCCACATCTTCGAGAACGCCTCGTTGAACTCCTTGTAGAGCTCGCGCGTCGGGTCGTAGGAGACGTTGAGGAGCTTGACTTCCTTGGCCAAGACGCAGGTCGCGGCGAGGAGGACGAGCGTCGAGGCGAAGATGCGCATTCTCATGACGTGGACCTCACGATGAGCACCGACGGCGCCTTCGGTGACGCCAGGAGGCGGCCGACGACGCCGCCGAGCGGCTCTCCAGGATCAGCGAGACCGGCGGGCGAACCGACGACGACGAGACCGTACCGGCCGCTCGCGGCCTCGGCCTCGATCGCCTCGGCGGGGTCGCCCATGAGGACCTTCGTGGTGACGGTGATGCGCGACGAGGCGAGCGTCTTCGCGCCCGCAGCGACGAACCGCTCGGCCTGCGCGGTCGAGCCGGGATCCGGCTCGTCGCCGGGAACGACCATCATCACGGTGACGTCGCCCCCGACGTGACGGAGCAGGCGGCCCGCGAAGAGGATGTCGACCTTCCCCTGCTCGCCGCCCGCGACGCACAGGAGCGCGCGCTCGAGCGGCACCTCGGCGGGCCGGATGACGAGGACGTGCTGATCGCCTCCCGCCATGAGACGCGGAACGACGTCGACCGCCGTGTCGCCGGCGGGCGAGGCGATGACGAGATCGACCGGGTCGCGCTCGGACTCGCGCGTCACCGCCTCTTCCAGATCGCCGACGAGGCGCCGCGTCTCGGCGCCCCGTACGGCGAGGACGCCGTCGCCCGCGAGCACGGTGAGACGTGCCGCTGCGCGTGCCGCGAGCTTGACCGCATGCTCGATCGCGATGCGGTCGCCGATCTCCGGCCCCGCGACCGCGACCATGCGAAGGCCGGGGTGCGGAAGCGCATGGATACGCCTCAGGCCGACCCACGCGCTGTCCCCGGCCGCGAGCGGATAACGCCGGGCCTGGTGCTGCGAGCGGCTCGCCTCGACGACGATCCCCTCCTCGCCGAAGACCGGCGGCGGCTCGATCATGCGCACGCCGGTCAGCTCGGGAAGTCGGAGCCGGAGACGCTCGATCGAGCCGAAGAAGGCGCTCTCCTCGACGACCGCCTTGCCGAGGAGAGGCCAGTCGAGCGCCTCGCGCGCGTCCTTCACGGCGACGTCCTCGGGGCGGAAGAGGACCTGGACGCGGCCGGTCTCCTGGCCCTGCGTCTTGAGCGGGAAGAGGCATGGGCCGACGCGAACGCCCTGCGGCTCGTTGATCCCGACGATGAGGTTCGCCGCTCCGAGAAAGCGAGCGACGAACTCCGTCCGCGGCCGCGCGTACAGCTCGAGCGGCGGGCCGGCCTCGAGGAGGCGCCCCTGGTGGAGGACGGCGACCCGGTCGGCGACCTCGAACGCTTCCTCCTGGTCGTGTGTCACGAAGATCGCCGCGACCGCCAGCTCGCGCTGGATGCGATGGACGGCGCGGCGCAGCTCGACGCGGATCTTCGCGTCGAGCGCTCCGAACGGCTCGTCGAGGAGGAGCACCTCGGGCTGGTGCGCGAGCGCGCGTGCGAGCGCGACCCGCTGCTGCTGCCCGCCCGAGAGCTGCCCCGGCATCCGCGCGCCGAGACCTGCCAGACCGACCAGCTCGAGCAGCTCCTCACGCCGCCGCTTGCGCGTCTCGCGCGCGACGTTCCTGATCTTGAGCGCGAACTCGATGTTCTCGGCGACGGTCATGTGCGGGAAGAGGGCGTAGTGCTGGAAGACGAGCCCTACCCCGCGCTTCTGCGGCGGTAGATTCGTCACATCGCGGCCGTGGAGGATCACGCGCCCGTGGTCGCACGGCGTGAGCCCCGCGATCATCCTCAGGATCGTGCTCTTCCCGCTGCCGCTCGGGCCCAGGAGCACGAGCAGCTCGCCGTCGCCGATCTCGAGCGACACCTGGTTCACGATCGCGTGCCGGTCGATCCGCTTCGTGATCTGGTCGAGGACGATGGACATCCTCGTTAACGTATCCGAAGCGCGGTGACAGGGCGGTTCCAACGAAAGCAGAATGTCCCAATTACCGCATGGCCTTCGGCCCCGATACATCGGGATGGCCCTTGAGCACGAACCGGTAGCGCTTGCTCGCGTGCGTGCCGGCGTAGTCGACGCCGATGCGCCGCGTCCGCCGGACTTTCGCGTCTGGGACGCGAGGCGCGTCTTCGAGCCACAACGGGCCGGTCAGGAACGACGACCCGTCGAGCGTGCGGTCGATACGGAACGCCTTCGTGAGACGGCCGGGGCCGGACGCCGACACCCCCGGCCGGGGTGACTCCGCGGCGCGCAGGAGCACCGCCGACGGCGTCCCGGCGACTCCCGTGACGACGTTCACGCAGTGGTGCATCCCATAAACGAAGTAGACGTAGGCCAGTCCGCCGTCCTCGAACATCCACCGGTTGCGCTCGGTCCGTCCGCGGTACGCGTGGCTCGCGCGGTCGTTGAAGCCGTCGTACGCCTCGACCTCGACGAGCCGGCCACGGAGCACCGTCCCATCGGGCAGTCGCCGACAAAGGACCTTTCCGAGCAGATCGCGTGCGACGGAAAGCGCGTCGCGTCCGTAGAAGGAAGCAGGGAGGCGTCGTAGGCTCTCGGCCGAGCTCATTGCGCCCCAACCAGGGAGGACCCCATGAGATTCCGGAACCCGGTCACGATCGCGCTCCTCGTCCTCGCCGCCGCGGCGGTCTTCGTCGTGACACCGGCGCGCCGCGCGCTCGGCGACGAGGCCCAGTCGGTGGCTTCGGTCCTCGTCACCAACTTCCCCAAGGTCTGGAGCATCTCCGGGAAGGTCGACGTCGATGGCCCGATCCGCCATGCACGCTACATCCCGATGCGCGAGATCGTCGTTCCCCCCGTCAACCCCAAGGACACGATCCGCCTCGTCCAGGGCGGCACGATCGAGACCGACGGGTTCACCGCCATGGTGCTGGGGTTGTCGGGACAGATCAAGGGCGAGATCACCCGCGGCGGAACGGTCGGCGTTTTCGTCCTGCCCGACGAGGAGCAGGTCGTCCACGCGTTCGAGGAGAAGGGGATGATGCAGTTCATGACCGAGATCAACGCTCCGGGCATTTCCGCCGCCTCGCCGTACTTCTCGTCGGAGCAGACTCGGATCCTGGTCGGCTTCCCCCGCTATCGCACCTACTTCTACAACTCGAGCGACAAATCGGTGAGCGTCAACCTGTTCGCGTATCTGACGAACTGACGGCCCAAACTGTAGACTGGGCTTCGTGCCGAAGCCCAGAGTCAGCGCCGCCGGAGGGTTCGCCGCCCTCGCCTACACCTGGAAGAAGGGGCGCGAGGCCGGCGGCGTCGCCAAGCTCTACAAGAGGATGCGCTCGAAGAACGCGTGCAAGACCTGCGCGTACGGGATGGGCGGACAGCAGGGTGGCATGGTGAACGAGCTCGGCTCGTTCCCCGAAGTCTGCAAGAAGTCGCTCCAGGCCCAGGCCGGCGACATGCAGGCGCCGCTCACCGAGGAGTTCTTCCGCAAGCACTCGATCGCGGAGCTCGAGACATGGTCGTCGCTCCAGATGGAGGCGGCGGGGCGGCTCGTCTTCCCGATCGCGTGGCAGAAGGGCGACACGCACTTCCGGCGCGTCGATTGGCAGACGGCGCTCGACCGGGTCGGCGCCGAGCTGGCCGCGGCGCCGCGCGAGGCGACGTTCTTCTACGGCTCGGGGCGGTCATCGAACGAAGCCGCCTTCCTCATGCAGACCCTCGCGCGCGCCTACGGCACGGCGAACATCAACAACTGTTCGTACTATTGCCACCAGGCGTCCGGCGTCGCGCTCTCGCGGGTCGTCGGAAGCGGGACCTCGACGTTCGTGCTCGACGATCTCGAGAAGACCGAGCTCGCGATCGTCGCCGGCGCGAATCCGTCTTCCAACCATCCGCGCCTGATCACCAAGCTCGTCGAGATCCGCGAGCGCGGCGGCAAGGTCATCGTGATCAACCCGGTCCGCGAGCTGGGACTCGTACGGTTCAAGATCCCCTCGCGGCCTGGGTCGCTCCTGTTCGGGTCCACGGTCTCCGACTTCTACCTCCAGCCGCACGTGGGTGCCGACATCGCGTGCCTGAAGGCACTCTTGAAAGGAGTCGTCGAGCAGGGAGGCGTCGATCGCGACTTCGTGCACGACCGCGTCCACGGCTTCGAGGCGGTCGAGGCGGACGTCCGCGAGACATCGTGGGAAACGCTCCTTCAGGCGAGCGGCCTCGCGCGAGAGGCGGTCGACCGGGCCGTCGAGGCGATGGTCTGCGCCCAGCGCGGCGTCGTCCTGTGGGCGATGGGGCTCACCCATCACGAGCATGGCGTCCAGAACGTGATCGCCCTCGCCAACGTCGCCATCGCGCGGGGCTGGCTGGGCCGCGAAGGGTGCGGGCTCCTGCCGATCCGCGGCCACAGCAACGTGCAGGGGGTCGGCTCGGTCGGATTCGCGCCGGCGCTCAAGGCCGGCTTCGCGAAGAAGATGGAAGAGGTGTACGGCATCGCTCCCTCCGCTGAGGCCGGCCTCGATACCTTCGGGTCGATGGAGGCGGCGGACGCTGGGAAGATGCGCGTCGCCGTGCTCCTCGGCGGGAACCTGTTCGGCGCCAATCCCGACCGCGCATGGGCCGCAAGGTCGCTCCAGCGGATCGGCACCACGTGTTACATCACGACGAAACTCAATGAAGGGCACGTCCACGGCCGCGGGCGGCAGAACGTCGTGCTTCCGGTCCTGGCGCGCGACGAGGAGAAGCAAGCCACGACTCAGGAGAGCATGTTCAATTACATCCGGTTGTCCGAAGGCGGTGCTCCGTCCCCCGGCCCGGAAGTGAAGAGCGAGGTCGAGGTGATCTGCGCCCTCGCCGCCCGGGTCCTCCAGCCGGGGCCGTTCCCGTTCGCCACGATGACCAGCCACGAGGCGGTGCGCCACGCCATCGCCGCGGTCGTCCCCGGCTTCGCCGCCATCGCGGAGATCGGGACAACGAAGAGCGAGTTCCACGTCGACGGCCGGACCTTCCACGACCCGGTGTTCGCGACCGCCGACGGGCGCGCCCACGCGTTCGTGCCGTCCCTGCCTTCGTTCGCCCCCGGTCCCGGCGAGTTCCGCCTCATGACGCTCCGGAGCGAGGGCCAGTTCAATACGGTCGTCTACGAGGACGAAGACCTCTACCGCGGCACGACGCGGCGCGACGTCGTCATGATGGCGCCCGACGACGGCGCGGCGCTTGGCCTCCGCGAGAACGACCCTGTCGACGTCGTGACCGAGCTGGGCCGGATGCGTGTCGTCGCGGCGTTCATCGACATCGTGCCCGGGAACATCGCGATGTACTACCCCGAGGCGAACGCGATCGTCCCGCGGCGCGTCGACCGCGAGTCGGGAACGCCCGCGTTCAAGAGCATCGTCGCGCGGCTCGTCCCCGCTCCCGCATGAGCCGCCGCTTCGACCTCGTCGCCTTCGACGTCGACGGCACGCTGATCCACCACCCCGAGGACAAGACCGTCTGGGAGGTCTTCAACCTCAAGTTCACGGGGAGCGACGACCAGAACGCCGAGCGCTGGGAACAGTACCGCCAGGGCAAGCTCTCGTATGCCGAATGGGTCGCCCTCGACGTCGAAGGGTGGCAAAAGGCCGGCGCCACCAGGGACGTCCTGGCGGGCAGTCTCGACGGGCTCTCGCTCGTCCGGGGCGCGCGGGAGACCCTCGCCGAGCTGAAGGGGCGCGGAATGCGCCTCGCCGTGATCTCGGGGACGCTCGATCTCCTCCTCGAGTGCCTCTTCCCGGACCATCCGTTCGACGAGATCTACACGAACCGGCTCGTCTTCGACGACGCCGGCCGGATCTCCCACTGGCACGCGACACCGTTCGACATGGAAGGCAAGGGGGTCGCCCTCCGCGCGATCGCCCTCCGGGAGAACATCCCGCTCGAGCGCTGCGCGTTCGTCGGCGACCACGCGAACGATCTCGCGGCGGTCAAGCTGGCCGGCTTCTCGGTCGCGTTCAACCCGAAGAGCACCGAGCTCGAAGCCGCGGCCTCCGCCGTCGTGCGGTCGTCCGACCTGCGCGACGTCCTTCCGCACCTCTCGTAGACATCGCGCGTCGCCTCACGAGGTTTTCAGCGACGAAAGTGTCGGTCATCGTTCGCGTGTGTAGCGGGGTTATCGCGTAGGCGTGTGAACCGGTTCGAAACGGTGATCGCAAAGGGTGCCGGCGGCGCGCCTTTCCCTCGGCGCCGATGGCGTAAAAAGCTCATAAGTTGGCGCTCGTTACATATATGCATTTCTATAAAATGGCATATGCGTTGCTCTTCTCTCCAGGCGTGGCGCGAGTGAACGCGTCGCCAGGAGGGAGGGATCATGAGAAGCGCAGGCGTTCTCCGGCTCGCGATGGCGGTGACGTTCGCCGTGAGTCTTGGACACGCCGAAGACCCGGTGGTGAAGTTCGAGGTGCCCCAGGCGTTCCGCGTCGGGTCGCACGAGTACGCGAGCGGCACGATCTCGGTGCGCCCGCTTCGCGATTACAACCCGACGACCGCGCTCCTCGAGGTGCGCGTGAACGACCAGTGCATCGGGATGATGTCGGCGCGCCGCGACGCGTCGACGGACCGGGCGTCGCGGACGGAAGCGCTGTTCACGCGCGACGACGAGGGCAGGCTCGTCATGACCGGCTTCCGCTCGACCGGCACGACGTTCCGCTTCCAGGAGCCGGCGGTCGCGCAGGCGTCGGCGCCGACGGCGGCTCTCATCGGGTCGAATTGATCGATGCCGCTCGCAGGATCGCGCAGACCGATTTCGCGTCGACGATCGCGCCGCTCGTCGCCTGGCGCACCGCCTCGGCGAGCGGCAGCGGCTCGACGGTGAGGACCTCGTCGGGCTCGAGCGAGGCCGGCACGGGCGTGAGGTCGCGCGCCAGGTAGAGCCAGATCTTCTCGTCGCTGTAGCCCGGCGTGACCCAGATCCAGCCGAGCGGCACCATCTCCCCGGCGCGGAATCCCGCCTCCTCCTCGACCTCGCGGCGCGCGCACGCCTCGGGCGATTCGCCCGGGTGGTCGAGCTTGCCCGCCGGAACTTCGAGAAGCCACGACGCGGTCGCGTGACGGTACTGGCGAACGAGGATGACCCGGCCGTCCGCGTCGATCGGGACCGCCGCCGCGGCGCCCCGGTGGTGGACGATCTCGAGCGAGACCGTCTCGTCGTTCGGAAGGCGCACGCGCTCGACCGCGAGCGTCACGATCCGGCCGGAGTAGACCGTTTCGCGCGAAAGGACCTCGGATTCGGGCATCGGGGACCTCCTGCGCGATAATACCGGCTTTGGGCGGAGCCCCCATGCCGCAGCCGATCTACCTCGATTACAACGCCTCGACGCCGCTCGCGCCCGAGGTGCTCGACGCGATGACCGCGGTCTTTCGCGACGTCCACGGCAACGCCCTCTCGACCCACGCGTTCGGCGCCGCCGCGCGCGACGTCGTCGAGCGCGCACGCTCCGAGGTCGCCGCGACGATCGGCGCGTCGGCCGACGAGATCGTCTTCACGAGCGGCGGCACCGAGTCGAACAACGCGGCGGTCTACGGGGTCGCCGAGGCGCTCGCCTCGCGCGGGCGGCACATCGTCATCACCGCGATCGAGCACGCCTCGATCGAGCAGTGCTGCCAGGTGCTCGAGCGGCGCGGCTGGGCCGTCTCTCGCGTCCCGGTCGACCCGCAGGGCCAGATCGATCCGCGCAGCGTCGAGGTCGCGATCCGGCCGGACACCGTGCTCGTCTCGGTGATGCACGCCAACAACGAGACCGGCGTGATCCAGCCGGTCGCCGCGGCCGCGCGCGCGGCTCACGCGGCGGGGATCCCGGTCCACACCGACGCCGCGCAGTCGATGGGCAAGATCAAGGTCGACGTGGCCGAGCTCGACGCCGACCTGCTCACGATCGCCGGGCACAAGCTCTACGCCCCCCAGGGCGTCGGGGCGCTCTACCTGAAGCGAGGCACCCCGTTCGAGCCGCTCGTGCGCGGCGCCGGGCACCAGGCGAACCGGCGGTCGGGCACGGAGAACGTCGCCCTCTCCGCCGCGCTCGGTACGGCGTGCGCTCTCGCCGGGCGGGAGCTCGAGCTCAGGCGCTCGCACCTCCAGGCGATGCGCGACCGGCTCGAGACGCGCCTGCGCTCCGCCCTCCCGTCGCTCGTCGTCCACGGCGGCGGCGCGCCGCGACTGCCGAACACGCTCTACGCGGCCTTCCCCGGCTGCGACGCGCAGGAGCTCCTGAGCCGGCTCGACGGCGTCGCGACCGGCTCCGGCGCCGCGTGCCACAGCGGGAAGACGACGCCCTCGAAGGTGCTCCTCGCGATGGGCGTGCGCCCGGAGATCGCGACCGCGACCCTGCGCCTGACGACCGGCCGCGGGACGACGGAGGCCGAGATCGACGCCGTCGCGGAGCGCCTCGTCGCGGCGGTGAAAGCGCTCATCGCGGAATCGACGACGTGAGCCGCGAGGTCTTCCACGACGGCGAGCGGTCGCTGCGCATCCGCTTCTCGTTCGACCGCCGCCTCGTCGATCTCGTCAAGTCGCTGACGCGCCGCCGGTGGTTGGCCGAGGACAAGCTCTGGACCGTTCCCGACGACGACGTCGTCGCGCTCGTCGAGCTGCTGCAGCCGGAGGGGTTCGCCTTCGACGAGGAAGTCCGCCGCCGTTACACCGAGGCGGGCGGCGTCCGGACGCTCCGCGCCGGAAGCGCGCCCTCACCGCGCGGCCTCTTCGATGCGCCGCCCGCGGAAGCGCCCGCCCCTTCCGAGGATTGGACGGTCGGCCGGCTGAACCACGCCGCGAAGACGGCGCTCGAGGCCGCCTTCCCCGGGGCGTTCTGGCTCGTCGGCGAGATCGCCGGATGGAACCGCTCGCAGCACAAGCGCCACGTCGGCTTCTCCCTCCTCGAACGCGACGGCGAGGGCGAGCAAGACGCGCAGGTCGGCGCGATCCTCTTCGAGGGCGCTCGGCGCGAGATCGAGAAGAAGCTCGCGGCGGCCGGCGATCCGTTCCGACTCGAGGATGAGGTGACCGTGCGCGTTCGCGTGCGCGTCGACCTCTACGAGCCGTGGGGCGCGTACCGCGTCCAGATCGAGGACCTGGACGTCGCCTACACGATGGGCGAAGCGGCGCGCCGGCGCGAGGAGATCGTCCGCAAGCTCACCGCCGACGGCCTGCTCGGCCGGAACGCCGCTTTGCCGATGACGCCGCTCCCGCTCTCGATCGGGCTCGTCACGAGCCTCGGCTCCGACGCTTACCACGACGTCCTCCGCACGCTCCGCGAGAGCGGGTTCGCGTTCAAGGTCACCGTCCACGGCGCACGCGTGCAGGGACGGCAGACGGAACCCTCGGTCCTGAACGCGCTCGACTGGTTCCGGGCCCGGCAGGCGCACTTCGATGCGATTCTCGTCTGCCGGGGCGGCGGCTCGCGCACCGACCTCGCGTGGTTCGACACCGAGCGCCTCGGGCGCGCGGTGGCGCTCTTCCCCGTCCCGATCGTCGTCGGCATCGGGCACGAGCAAGACGTCTCGGTCCTCGACCACGTCGCGCGGCGCGCGAAGACGCCGACGGCCGCGGCGCTCCAGATCGTCGACGCGGTGCGCGCCGCTCAGGGCGCCGTCGAGGAGACCGGGCAGGCGATCCTCGCGGAGGCGCGATCGTCTCTCCATGCCGAGAAGCTCCACCGGCGCGACGCCGCTGCACGCCTCGCCCGCGCGGTCCGCGCGTTCCTCGACGTCGAGCGGGTCGAGGTCCGCCGGCGGCGCGACGCGCTGCGACGCGCGCCGACGCGCCGGATCGAGACGGCGCGCGCCGGGCTCCTCGCCGGAGCGCGTCAGCTCGGGCAAGGGGCGCGTCGCGACCTCGAAGGCGAGAGGCGGAGGGTCGACGACGGCGCCGCGCGCCTCGGACCGCGCGCCTCGCGCGCGCTGACGCTCGAGGGCGAGCGCACCGACGCCCGCGCGCGCCGCGTCCACCTCGTCGACCCCCGTCGCGTCGTCGAGCGCGGCTATGCGATCGTACGGTCGACGGCGGGGCGCGTGATCACCGATCCGGCGGCGGCGCCAAAGGGGACGCGTCTCACCGCTGAGTTGCGGGCCGGGCGCATCGCGGTCGTCTCGGAAGGGAGCGAGCCATGAGCAAGGGCAAGGGCGCCAAGGACGTCTCCTACGGCGAGGCCGCCGCGCGCCTCGAGGAGATCCTCCGCAAGATCGAGGAAGGGAAGGTCGACATCGACGAGCTGTCGGGGCTCGTCGCCGAGGCGGCCGGCCTCGTCACGCTCTGCCGCGAGAAGATCCACGCCGCCGAGGTTCAGGTGAAGACGATCACCGAGCAGCTCGAGCGCGACGTCGAGGCGGAAGCCGAGACGGCGGACGACGAGGGCAAGGCCAGCGAGGACATCCGCTATTGAACGCCGACGAGCTCTTCCGCGGGCGGCTGATCATGGCCCCGATGACGCGGGGCACCGACCTGCCGTTCCGCCTGCTGGCGAACGAGTGGGGAGCCGAGATCTGCCTCGGCGAGATGGCCTACGCTCACAAGACGATCGGGCGCGAGCGCGGCGACCTTCCGCTGCTCCGCCGCCACCCTTCGGAGAAGATCTTCGGCGCGCAGCTCGCGGGTAAGATCCCCGAGGTCATGGCCGAGTCGGCGCGCGTCGCCCAGGATCAGGGCGCCGACTTCGTCGACGTCAATTGCGGCTGCCCGATCGACGAGGTCACGCGCCGCGGCTTCGGCGCTTCGCTCCTGAGGAAGCCCGCGAAGATCGCCGCGGTCGTCGCCGCGATGAAGAAGGCCGTGACCGTCCCCGTGACGATCAAGCTGCGCCTCGGGTGGTCGGAGGGCGACTCCGACTACCTGAAGGTCGCGCGCGCGGCGACGGAGGCCGGTGCCGACGCGATCACGCTCCACGCGCGCAGCCGCGCCCAGCGTTACCGCCGCGCCGCGGACTGGGACCACGTCAAGGCGCTCGTCGAGACGGTGCAAGTCCCGGTGATCGGCAACGGTGACGTGTTCACCTGGCACGACGCGCAACGGCGGATCGAAGAAACGGGGTGCGCGGGCGTCATGGTCGGCCGCTGGGCGCTCGCCAAGCCGTGGATCTTCCGGGAGTACGCCGAGCGGCGCGACCTCGACCTCGACGTCGAAGCGCGTCTCGCCGTCCTCAAGCGCTACGTCGAGATCTGCCGCGGCTACTTCCGCGACGACGAGAAGGGCCGCGCGCGCACGCGCCGCTTCTTCGTCTTCCACCAGGATTTCTTCCGCCGCTACCGGCGCCACGCCGAGCGCGACGCGGTCAACGCCGACGATCCGCGCGCGTGGGGCGACGCGCCCGCCGGCGATCTCGAGGCTTGGCTGTGCCGGGCCGATGCCGCTGGGGTCGATGCGCTCGCGCGCTGGCTCGTCGACGGCGAAGAAACCGCGCCGCCGCCGGAAGCGGTCGACGCGCCGCGCGCCGTCAAGGTCGCTGCGCTAGGATAGGCCGCCTATGAAGACCTTCGCGGTGCTCGTCGCCCTCTCCTCGGTGCTCCTCCTCTCCGGTTGTCCCGATCAGGGAACGCCGAAGGATCCGCCTCCGGCGCCGCAGACCGCGCACGCGCAGCCACCTGCCGACTCGAAGCCGGCGCTCGGCGCCGTCGATCCGAACGCACCGCTGCCGCCGGGGCACCCCGCGATCAACGCGAATTCGGCGAGCTCGCTCCCGCCGGTTCCGGAAGGCGCGGGGTCGGGCGAGACCGCGCTCGCGTGGACCACGCCCGCCGGCTGGGTGTCGGTGACGCCCAGCTCGACGATGCGGCGCGCGCAGTACCGCGTCCCCGGAAAAGCGGGCGACGGCGAATGCGCCGTCTTCTACTTCGGGCCGGGGCAAGGCGGCGATCCGATGGCCAACGCGCAGCGCTGGGCGGGACAGTTCACCCTTCCCGACGGCCAGCCCGCGACCAGCGCCATGAAAACCTCGCAAATGGACGTCGGCGGCTTGAAGGTCACGATCGTCGAGGTCGCCGGCACGTACAGCGGCGGCATGACGATGGGGACCGAGCCCGCGAAGCCGCAGCCGGGCTATCGCCTCCTCGGTGCGGTTGCACCCGGTCCCGACGCGAACTGGTTCTTCAAGTTGACGGGCCCCGACGCCACGGTCGTCGAGCAGCGCGGCGCGTTCGAATCGATGGTGAAGTCGCTCAAGCACGGCGTGTGATCGTCCCCGCCGCCGCTCTCGTTCTCCTCGCGGCCGCGCCGGCCGTTCCGCCACTTCCTCCGGATTACCCGTTCAACAGGCCGGCGCCTTCGTGCCCGGCTTACCTCTCCGTCTGGACGTCGGCGGGCTCGCTCCAGGCCGGCGACGACTGGGACGCGGTGCTCCTCGAGATCCGCTCCGATCGCGCGCGCCTCACCGACATCTCGCTCCGCGCGGCGATCCCGCGGATGCCGACCGCCGAGGCCGACTGGTTCCTCTCGGACCCGCTCGATCCCGAAGCCTCCGCCTTCTCGGTCGCGACGCGCACGTACTCCGGCAAGCCGCTCGACGATCTCTGTCAATCCCTCGTGAAAGCGGGCATGACCGCGGTGACCTCGCGCGCCGCCGCCGACCTCAAGGTCGACGGCAAGACGCTCCTCATCGAGAACCTGAACGCCGGCGCGATCTTGAACGATCGCGACGGCCGTGTCGGCGCGCTCGCGAAGCCGCCCGACCCGCGCCCGCCCGAGCGCTTGCCCGTCATCCCGTACGACGAGCAGACGAAGCCCGGCCCCGGCACGCTGACCCAGCCCGCGCTCGACGCGAAGCAGACGAGCCAGACCGAGCGGCGCGATGTCTCCCCGAAGGACCCCGACCCCGATCATCCCGCCGATCCGGAGCGTGTCGCGCACGATGACGCCGAGCGTAAGGCGCTCGACGCCGCGCGCGACATCGTCTGGCGCCAGGCGCGCGGCGTCCACCCGACCGCCGGCGACCTCGAGGACATCCCCGCATCGCGGCGCATGCTCGCGCGCATGGCGGAGCTCGACGTCGAGGGGCTGCCCAAGGGGCTGCCGAGCGACTTCATCCTCGCCACCCTCGGCGCGCCGAAGGACTACGTCACCGCGCTCGCGATCGACGTCCTGAACTACGAGGACAACACCGATCGCCTCGCCGCGCTGAGATGGCTGGGCGACATGGCCGCACCGAGCGCCGTCGACGACCTCATCGCTCTCCTCCGCAAGCGCCCCGACGGCAAGCAGCTCCAGGAGGAGCAGGCGCTCGCGCTCCGCGCGCTCCTCAAGGCCTCCCCCGACCAGGCGCGCATGCAGGCGCTGCGGCTTCTCACCGCACCGCGCCGCGTCTGTCGCGCCGCGATGGGCGTGTTCTACTTCACCGAGCCTGCGCTCCGCCGCGAGCTGACGACTCTCGACTTCTCGAACCCCGACAAGGTCAAGGGGATGGCCGCTCGGATTCGCGGCCATCTCACCGTCAATGCGCGCGATCCGGACCTCAAGAAGGCGGCGGCCGGCGTGCAGAGCGCGCTCTACTAGCGTTTCGGGCCGCCGCACCGGAGCGAAACCATCCGGTAGAGCGGTCCGCTCACCGTATACTCTCGGCAACCGCCGGGGGCCTCTTGAAATTTCGTTTTCGCGTCGCTGCGATCGCGCTCCTTTCGCTCGCGGGCGTCCGGCCCGCCGCATCGCAGACGCCGGTCGATCTCGGCTTCGCGTCGGTGATCGGAGACGCGGTCGTCGATGAGGGCCGTGGGCTGATCTACGTCAGTCAGCCGTGGACCGATGACGTTCTGTTCGTTTCGACGCACTCGCTGACGGTCGTCGCACGCGTCCACGTTGGGCCGTCGCCCTACGGCCTCGATCTATCGCAAGACCGGTCGCGGCTCTACGTCGCTCTCGGCGGTTCGGGCAAGATCGCGATTCTGGATCCGGACACGCTTACACAAACCGAAATCCTTGTCGCCGAAGGGCTGGGGGACTTCCAGGTCTGGGACGTGCTCGAACGCAGCCAGGGAAACGTGCTCGTCTCCGGCAGCCAGGAGCTCCGCCCCGTGTCGATG
The DNA here is from genome assembly GCA_036275915.1 of Candidatus Polarisedimenticolaceae bacterium. Lineage (NCBI taxonomy): Bacteria > Pseudomonadati > Acidobacteriota > Candidatus Polarisedimenticolia > Candidatus Polarisedimenticolales > Candidatus Polarisedimenticolaceae > Candidatus Polarisedimenticolaceae bacterium. The sequence goes on from DASUCV010000008.1 coordinate 27,414, forward strand.
GGGGTCGGGATCGTCCACGTCGATGAAGGCGGATGGTTCGAGAGGGTGGATCCGCAGGAGATCTTCGACATCCGTCCCTTCCTGGCGTTGAGTCCCGATCGTGGTTTTCTCTATGTCGGACAAGACGAGTACCCACTCCACATTCCCGCGGCGAGCGAGAAGACCCTCACGAAGATCGACCTCAGTACCACGACACCGCCGGGGCTGTTCGGACATCGGACGTGGGAAACGGTCGACGTCCTCTATCAGCTCGAACCCTCGCCGGACGGATCACGTATTTTCCTCGCGAACGGCGAGGTCCTCTCGACCTCCGTCCTCGAGACGGTCGCCTCCGCGCCTCCCGGCGTCCACGAGCTGAGCGCGGACGGATCGATCCTTCACATCGCGACAGCGCCGGGGACGCTGGCGCGCTGGAATGCTCAGACGCTGGCCCCGATCGACACGACGACTCTTCCGTGTTCGTTCCAATACGTCGAACGCTTGGCCGTGTGGAACGGGGGAAGCGATCGCGTCGTCGCCGGCGACGATCACCTCTGCGGGTTCGTCACCACGACGGCATGCAGCGGGCCGCCGCAACCTGCCGCGTCACCCGACCCGGCGGACGCCGGAGCGAAGCCCGCTCTTCGCGGCACGCTGCGGTGGCAGGGGAACGACTCATCGTGTCCCGAGACCTTCGACGTCCGCCTGGGCACCGACGACCCGCCCACGACGACCGTTTGCTCGGGCCTTCACGAGCGCGCCTGCGACCCGGGACAGCTCACCGCGGGCGCGACGTACCACTGGCAGGTGGTCGCCACAAACGCCACGGGTAGAACGGCTGGCCCGATCTGGTCGTTCGTCGCTGCGCCTCCGCCCACTCCTCCGCCGTACGTGGCGAAGGTCGAGCTCGAGGCGAAGGCGCACGACGCGGTGCTCGACGTCGCGCGCGAGCGCGTCTACGTCAGCTTGCCCGCGCTCGACGCGGTCGTAGCCATCTCGACTCGCACATTCCAGGTCGCGGATCAATTCACGATCGGCCCGAGCCCGCGCGGGCTCGACCTGTCACCCGACGGTGAGCGCCTCTATGTTGCGCTTCAAGGATCGGGCGAGCTCGGCATCATCGATCTTGCGACCCGTAATGTGCGTCGCATCCCATTCGGCGAGGCCATGAATTCTCTCCAATCTTGGGACGTCGCGGCGTCGCCGGACGGCCGGGTGTTCATGACCGCCAATGGGATCGACTTCGGCGACATGAGCTTCACGGCCTACGTGCGCCCCGACGTCAACATGGCTCCCGTGCGTGTCGGGCTCGATCTCTGCGGTCCGATCCTCGCCGCGACGAGCGACAATCGCCGCCTCTTCATCTCGGAGCCGACCTGCACACCCGACGAGATCGACGCGCGCGACCTCACGACGGAAGACGCCGCGATGGTGCGTACCGAGACCGACTATCTCTATCCGTGGTACTGGACAGGTTCGTTCACGCCGTCCCCCGACGGAAAGCGCCTCTTTCTTCACGGCGGCGTCGTCCTCGACAGCGATCGCCTTTGGCCCGTGGGATGGCTGGCGTACGGACCGTGGATTCTCAATCCGGCCTACGGTCTCAAGGCCTTCGGCCCCGATCCGAACGTCATTTGGTCGGCGACGGAGCCGGATTCCCTGACTTCTTGGGACGCGAACAGCTACTCCTTCCTCGACGCCTACACAGTTCCGTGCGCGTTCCAGGAGATGACCAAGCTCTTCGTCCTCCCCGACGGCGGCTGGCTCGTCGTCGGAGACGATCTCGTCTGCGGGCGCGTGCAGCAATCCCCCTGCGCGACCACCCCGGCCGTTCCTGGTCAGCCGATCCCGCAGGACGGCGCGACGGACGTTTCGCCGAGGCTCAAGCTGCAATGGTCGGGCACCGGATCAGAAGCGTGTCCGACGACGTACACGGTGAAGCTCGGCGCCCATGGCATCGCGACCGACGTCGTCTGCCAAAGCACCCCTCATACCGTCTGCGATCTCGGATCCTCGCTTGCACCGAACACGACCTACACGTGGCAAGTCGAGGCGACGAACGACGCGGGAACGGTCACCGGCCCGGCGTTCTCGTTCTCGACCGGCGCGTTCGCGACGCCCTTCCCGTCGGTGATCGCGTCCCACCTCCCCCGCTATCCCACGGACATCGGGATCGACGCCTCGCGTCACCGAATCTATGCGGCGTTTCCAGACACGGAACGGCCGGAGATCGCTTCGATCGCGGGCGAATGCGGCACAGTTGTCGGCGCCTACCCCGTCGACAGCCGCCTCTATAGCTTCGTCGTGGGCTTGGACGGCCGCCATCTCTACGGCACGTTGTACGACGGCAGCGCGCTCGAGATGATCGATCTCGACACCGGGACTCGATCGCAATTCGGCTTGTGGGGCGACGATCCGTCACGTCGGCCGAACTACTTGGTCGAGCAGGCCCCGGGTCAGTTCTTCGTCACTGCGAAGGCTGATCGCCCGTTCATGTACCGCGTCGACCTCAACACACAGTCCAGCGTCGGGGTCACGCCGCCCGACATCTACTTTGGCGGGGGAAACCCTTTCGTCGCTCCGGGCGACAAGTACCTTTACACCAGCAATGAGTACACACCGTCGATGTTCAAGTTCGACACGAGTCGCCCGGGCACACCGCTCGTCGCACACAATCTATTCACCGAGGCGATCGGCTCGGTCCTCCCCGACGGGAAGCGGATCATCTCGAGCGACGGCGTCGTCTACCGCGCCGGGACGCTGCTCGAGGAGGGATCGCGCGTCTCGCCGGGGCCGTCCAGCCCGTCACCGAGCGGCGATGTGGTCTACGTCGGGCGGCAGAGCGACGGCGGCAGCGTCGAGGTGTGGGACACGAGTTCTTGGACGCTCCTTCGGACCATCCCACTCGGCTGTCCGAACATCCAGGCTTGGATGCCGATCAACCGCCTCCTGACGCTCCCCGGCGACACGGGCTGGCTCGTACAAAGCCTCCAGGAGCTCTGCATCTTCTCTTACGATCCGGATTTCGACGGACGCCTGAACGGCGCCGACGACGTTCCGCTCGATACCGACGGCGACGGCCAGCCCGACAGTTGCGATCGTTGCCCCACGGTACCCGAGGCCATCGCCCGCGACACCGACGAGGATTTGATCGGCGACGCCTGCGACAACTGCCCCACGGCGTTCAACCCAGCCCAGACCGACGGCGACGCCGATGGTATCGGCGACGCCTGCGACAACTGCCCCACGATCGCCAACGCAGATCAAAGGGACGGTGACGGCGACGGCATCGGCGACCTCTGCGACAACTGTCCGAACATCGCGAATGCGAACCAGAACGACTACGACGGCGACGGAATCGGCGATGCGTGCGAGCTTGGCATCCCACTCGTCGATGCCGACGGGTCAGGGCGCGTGGACGGGCTCGATCTAGCGCGCCTCGGCCGCGCTTTCGGCGCAATGTCCACCGACGCGCGCTTCGACCGCGGCGTGGACTTCAATCGCGACGGCATCGTCGACGGGATCGATCTGGCCATGCTCTCGGCGATGTTCGGACGGTCGGTGCCAACGCATTGAGGGCGTAGAGCCGGCGCGAGCTGACGATGCTGGACTTCACGAACCCCGACAAGGTCAAGGGAATGGCCGCTCGGATTCGCGGCCATCTCACCGTCAATGCGCGCGATCCCGACTTGAAGAAAGCCGCTGCGGGTGAGCAGAACGCTTACTGAGACTCATGGACACGCCGACGGCGACGCCGCGATCTCCGCGTCCCGCGCGCCTTGCTGGCTCGCCAGTCCCTCGTCGTAGGTTCCCGGTGCCGTGCAGTCGACGCCGCGGACGAGGTACCAGAAGCCGTCACCCAGCGCCGGAGTAGCGGCGTCACTGGACGTCGGCGTGAGCGAGTCGTTCGCGACGCACTGGTCCAGCGTCGAGAAGTCACCCGCCGAGCTGCGTAGCGTCGACAGAAGGCCCCGCACCGTGTCGTAGCGATCGGCACCCGCGACCGCCGCCCAGGTGAACGTCTCGGTGGCGCCGCTCTTCGACGCGCTCACCGAAGGCCGGCCCGCGGGTGCGATGAAGCCGTCGTCGATCGCGCCGTTGCAGTTGTTGTCCTTCCCGTCGCACACCTCGGGGTTGCCGGGGAACATCGTCGGGTCGGAGTCGTTGCAGTCGCCGCTCGCCGCCACGTAACCGTTGGGCTGCGAGCAGGCCGCCAGAAACACGCTCGAGTTGCCGTAGCCGTCGCCGTCGGCGTCGCGGTAGTAGGTGACGAGCTGGCACGACGTCCTGATGTCGATTCCCTCCGGGCCGTTCCCCGGAAGCGAGATCCACCGCGTTCGCGGGAAGATCGGATCGGTCGTCGAGAAGCGCATGCGCCACTTGTAAGCGGTGAGCGGATCGAGACCGGAGACGAGCCGGTTGAAATTGACGTCGGCGCCGGAGCCGTCGGTCGTGCCGGTGTCGAAGGCGTTGCCGTGGACGTACGTCCCGGTAGCGATCGGCGTTCCGAGCGGCGCGACCTCGTGGTCCATCGAGATCATCGCGCGCCCGCGCGCGTTGCGGCCGCGCGCGAGGATGCGGAAGCGGTCCGACGAGCCGCTCGATCCGAGGAACGCGACGGGGCCGGTGCCGGCGCCGTTGTAGTTGCGCGGGATGAAGTCGAGGCCATCGCCGCCGCCGCCGAGGTAGACGAACGCGCTGCCGCCGGACGTGCCGTCGGGCGCGCCGATGACGACGTCGGAGAAGCCGTCGCCGTTGACGTCGCCGGCCATCGCGAAGGATTGGCCGAACTTCGTGTTCGCGGCACCGGTGACGCTCCAGCCGGCGGTGTTGCCGAGTCCGGTCGCGGAGCCGAAGTGGATCTCGATCGCGCTGAATTGACCGACGGTGAGAATGTCGGAGAAGCCGTCGCCGTTGACGTCGCCGGCGAGGCGCGCGTTGACGACCGAGAACGTCAGCGCCTGGTCGGGGGTCGTCATCGACAGCCCGGCGGGTCCGCCGAGGTAGAGCGCGTCGGTGGTTCCCGAGGCGTCGGAGTGGTGGTACACGACGTCGTCGTAGCCGTCGCCGTCGACGTCGCCGGCGGCGTGAACCGATGAGGAGAAATCTCCGAATTCGGTCCAGTCGTCGTTCTGGTCCATGCGCGGTGCGCCGCCGTAGTAGACGCGCGACGATTGCGCGCCGAGCCCGGTGTAGTCGTTGGTCAGGACGTCCGACAGGCCGTCTCCGTTGACGTCGCCGGCGGCCTCGACGTTCTCACCGTCGAGGAACTCGACCGGCGTCTGATGGACCCCGGTCGCGGAGCCGTAGTAGATCCTCGTCCCGTCGTTGACGCCGCCCGAGACGCCGATGTCGGCGAAGCCGTCGCCGTTGACGTCGCCGACGCCCGCGACCTCCGAACCCAGGTTCTGGTTCACGATGCTCTCGGTCCGCGAGAACGCCGGTGTCGTGCTCACGCCGCCGACACCGCCGTGATAGACGTAGAACTTCCCTTCCTCGCCGCCGCTCTGAACGTTGAAGTGCGGCTCGCCGACGATGACGTCGTCGTAGCCGTCGCCGTTGACGTCGCCCGCCCCGGCCACGGAATCGCCGAAGCCGCCGTGGAACTGGAAGCCGTCGAGCGTCGTCGCCGGAACGGTCGACGGACCGGTCGCGGTCCCGAGGAAGATGAACGCCGCGCCGAGATCGGCACCGCCGTACTGCGGATCGCCGACGATGATGTCGGTGAACCCGTCGGCGTTGACGTCCCCCGCCGAGGCGACGCTCCAGCCGAAGTTCTCGGTCTGCGTCGTGTCGGCGCCGTGGAGCGCCGCGAGCGACGTGGTCGACGGTCCGTCGCCCGAGCCGAGGAAGAGCCAGGCGCGGCCCTCGTCGGTCTGGCCGTGATCGTAGCTTGCGGCGCCGACGATGAGATCGCCGTAACCATCGCCGTTGACGTCGCCCGCGGCGAAGACCGCGCCGAGCGCGTCGTTCGCCTGATCGCCGGTGAACGTCCAGCTCGGCGTCGTGCCGATCCCGCTCGGCGACCCCTGGAAGACGCGGATCTGCCCCGCGTTCGCGAGCCCTCCCGAGGTGAATCCGGGCGCGCTCGCCGCGACGTCGGCGAAGCCGTCGCCGTTGACGTCGCCCGCCGGCGCGACCGACGAGCCGAGGCCCGCGCTCACCGATCCGCCGTTCAGTGTCTGCGCCGCCGCCGAGCCGAGGCCGGTCGACGATCCGCGGTAGATGTACACGCGGCCCTCGCCCGAGAACGACGAGGTGAATGACGAGGCGCCGATCGCGATGTCAGCAAAGCCGTCGCCGTTCGTGTCGCCGACGCCGGCGACCGAGCAGCCGAAGAGCCCGCCCGATCCGTCCTCGGTCCAGCTCGGCGTCGTCGAGAGGCCGGAGGCCGAGCCGTAGAAGCCGAGCACGCGCCCCGCGTCGACGAGGGTCGCGGTGTCCCACTGCCACGCGCCGGCGAATACGTCGTCGAAGCCGTCGGCATTGACGTCGACACCTCCCGCGACGTGAATGCCGAGGTTCGCGTCGACCTGGTTCGATTCGACGTGGAACGGCGTGCCGGCCGCGATGACGGTCGACGCGTCGCCGAGAAAGACGTAAACCGCCCCTTCGTGGCTCTGGCCGTTCGTGTAGTAGGGCGCGCCGACGACGAGGTCGTCGTTGCCGTCGCCGTCGACGTCGCCGCCGTAGGCGATCGAGGTGCCGAAGCGCGCGCCGGCATTCCCTGCCGTCAGCGTCTTCGCGAGCACGATCCCGACCGAGCTGATCGATCCGGTGTAGACGAAGACGGCGCCCTCGTCGACCTGCGTCCCGTCCCAGCGCTCGGCGCCGACCGCGAAATCGTCGTAGCCGTCGGCGTTGAGGTCGCCGGCCGTCGACACTGACGAGCCGAAGCGCGCGTCGGCCTGATTCGATTCGAACGTTCGCGTGGCGGTGAGCGGGAGGCCGGACGGCGAGCCGAAGTAGAGGAACACCCGGCCCTCGTCGACCTGGCCGTTGTCGTACTGCGGCGCGCCGACGATGACGTCGGAGTAGCCGTCGCCGTTCACGTCGCCGGCCGTGGCGACCGACGATCCGAAGAACGCGCTCACCTGGTTCGACTCGACGGACCACGTCGCGCTCGTGAGGAGCGGATCGACCGTGATCGGGTACGCGGCGTCGCGATCGTCGATCTCGATCGAGAGCGACTCCGGCGCGAGCCGGAACCGCGCGGGAAGCTCACGCCCGCCGGCGTCGATGACGTGGAGCTCGCCGAGCTTGAGGAGCGGCTTCCCGGCGGGATCGGCGAAGAGAATCGCGCTCCCCGTGGCGTCGGCCCTGCCGAGGAGATCGCCGGTGAGCTTCAGCGAGACGACGAGCGGTGCCGACCCCGGCATGCGCGCCGGAATCTCGAGTACCTGCTCCAGGCCGGCGGCATCGTTCACGTAGCGCTCCACGAGCGCGTCACGTGAGAACGAGATCGCGGCACCGGTGCGGGTGAAAACTCCGGAGGCGAGCGCGGTCTCCGACCCGGAGCGGCCCCATCGCGCGGCCTCGAGGCCGAGCCGCCACCCCTCGCCGCCCTCGCGCGGCGTGACCACGATGCCGGCCGCCGTCGTCCCGACGCGGAACCCCTGCGCCCGGTTCGGCGCCGAGATCGTGCCGCTCGGGAGCGCATGGAACTCGTACTCCATCCGCTCGAGGTTGTCCTTCACCCGGGCGAGCCAGGCCTCGTCGACGCCGGCGGCCGCCGAGACGAGCGAGAAAGAGAGGAGCGATGCCGCGATCGTGCCGAGGATGCCGTTCCTGCGCATGACGTGATCCCCCATGCGGCAGAGGAACGGGACGGCGGAGAGAACTCCTCACCTGCCGGGCGAAGAATCTCCCTCGAGGACGATCGAGCGCGCGAAGACGACGGAAGTCCCCGAACGAACCTCGAGCCTCAGAGCCTCGCCACGGGGAAAACTCTTGGGATCGAGCGTCACGGCGAGGGCGCCGTCCGCGTCGAGCGTCGCGGCAGGGATCGTCGTGTGCGAGTTGCCGAGCGTCAGCTCGAGCGGTACCTCCGGCCTCACATCGTCCCGGTCCACGAAGAGCCGCAAGACGAGAGGCCCGCCGGCGGAGAGCGCGAGCGGCGCAGGCGGCTCTCCACCGCGGGTCACCGGCTCGGACTCGAGACCGACGATCCGCGCTTCGGCCACGGGCGCCGGAGACGGCCGGACGAAGCGGTACGCCGGGATCATCAGCGCGAGGAGCACCAGGTACGCGAGCGCCGCCTCCGGCCGCAGAAGGGTCACGGTGAGGCGGCTCCACAGGGACGCGCGTCGCTCCGCGAGCGGTTCGCCCGACGCCTCATGAATCGCCGCGGCGGTGCGCAACGCGAGCGCGCAAGCCGGGCACGATGCGGTGTGATCGAGAAGTCGCTCGATCTCGTGCGGGGCCAAGAGGCCCTGCGCCATTGCGAGGTATCGGTCATCGTCCGGACAGCCGGCGCCCTTGGGGCCGGAGGACCAGGCGTCGGCGAGCTTCGCGTCGTCGATCACGCCGCTCCCTTCTCCCGGAGGCAGTGACGAAGGTCCTCGAAGCCGCGGAAGACGAGGTTTGCCGTGCGCTTCGCGTCCGCGCCGAGCAGCTCGGCCGCTTCCGCGTAGCGAAGCCCCGCGAGACGGAGCTGGACCGCGCGGCGCCGGTCGGCCGTGAGGCCTCGCAGGCAGGCCTGGATCGCGCGCACCAGCTCGCCGTCGAGCGCGCGGCGCTCCGGATCGGCGGCAGGTGCTTCCGCCTCACCCACGCCCTCGTCGTCGAGCGGGCGCTCGTACTTGCGCCGGGCGCGGCGCACCTCGTCCAGGACGACGGCGTACGCCGTGCGCCAGAGATAGGTCGCGTTGAACGACACGCCTCCGCCCCGGACCTGCTCGAGGATGCGCACGAGCGAGCTTTGCACGAGGTCGTCCCTCTCCCCCCGAAGCCAGCGCGGACAGATCCGGGCAACCGCGCGCTCGAGCTGCGAGCGTAACCGCTCGGCGTCGATCCCCGGATCGACGTTCACCGATCCCCCGTGCATGCCGCCAGGATCGGCCAGCGGCCGAGTACGGTCAAGCCGGCCGCCGGAAGGAAGAAACGGGCGACGCCTCCGAATTCCTCTCCGCCGTACAATTCACGAGCGGTGGGGGAAACTCGATGACCGCGTCCCTTCTCTTGTGGTCGGCGCTCGCCGCCTCGCCGGAGGTCGCTCCCGGCCGTCCGGCGCGGTTGACGCTGACGAGCGAACCGTCGTCGGTCGCGACGGTCGTCCTCACCGCCCTGGATGCCGGGCCGATCACCGTCGAGGCACGTTCGCTCGACCTCGACGTCAAGGTCGCGATCTTCGACGCCGACGGAGCCAAGCCGGTCGCGGAGGACGACAACGGTCTCGGCGGCACCGATGCGGTGGCCGGGATCGAGGCCGCCGCCGGCGCCCGGTACCGCATCGAGGTCCGGCCGGCGGACGAGACGGAAGAGGCGCGCGGCGAGGTCACGATCTCCGTTCGAGCCGGGTCGCCGCCGCCCGCTCCCGAGGCGGATGCCGCGGCCGCGCGCGACCTCGCCTACTGGAACTCCGTCGAGGAAGGCGGCGATCCCTGGCGGAAGGTGCGGGGTAGGCTCGGCCGCGCGACGCTCGCGCTCGGCCGCGGCGCTTACGCCGAGATGATCCCGCTGTGCGACGACGCCGCAGCCGCGGCCCGCGCCGCGTGGGGCGCCGCCGACGGACGCTACGGCGTCGCGGTCGCGACCGGCGGCCTCGCCCGCTACCTGAGCGGCGACCTGACCGCGGCGAGGCCGATGATCGCGGACGGGCTCGCGGTGATCGAGCGGCGGTACGGCGAGGACGACATGCGCACCGCGATGAGCCTGAACTATCTCGGTGAGGTCGACGAGGACCTCGGCGAGCTGCGCCTCGCCCGCGACGATTACGAGCGCTCGCTCGCGATCCGCGAGCGCCTGCACGGCAAGGACCAGCCCGAGTCCGTCGCTGCGCTCGGGAATCTCGGCGGCTTGATCGACGAGCTGGGCGACCCGGAGACCGCGCACGCGTACTACGAGCGCGCCCTCGCGATCCAGGAGAAATCGTCGCCCGGCTCGGCGCGCATCGCCTCCCTCCTCAACAACGTCGCCTTCGAGATGAAGAAGATCGGTAGAACGAAGGACGCGGTGCCGCTCTACGAGCGCGCGCTCGCGATCCGGCGGGACAAGCTGGGCGATGAGCACCCGTCCACGGCCCTCAGCCTGCAAAACCTCGCGATGGCGCTGCACGAGACGGGAAGAACGGCCGAGGCGGTCCCGATGCTCGAGCAATCGATGGCGATCCGCGAGAGGAAGCTCGGCCCGGATCATCCCGACCTGGCCGTGTCGCTCTCGAACCTCGCGCGCGTCGACTACGAATCGGGGCACGCCGCAGACGCGCTGCCGCTGATCGAGCGCGCCCTCGCGATCCGCGAGGCGAAGCTGGGACCCTCGCACCCGGACACGGCGCGCGCCGAGGTGCTTCGCGCCCGCGTTCTCGCCGCGCTCGGAAAGACCGACGAGGCGATCGACGCGGCCATCGCGGCCGAGGCGGTCTCGCGCGCCGACGTGCGGCGCATCGCGCGCTTCCTCCCGGAGTCGACCTCGCTCGCCTACGCGGCGAAGCGCGCGCGCGGGCTCGACGTCGCGATCGCGACCGCGGCCGCGCCCGGCGCGCGCGTCTCGCAGGAGCGGCTGCGCCGCGTCTGGGAGTGCGCGCTTCGCTCGCGCGCTCTCGTCCTCGACGAGATGGCGCGCCGCGCGAGGGCCGTCAGGAAGAGCGGCGACCCGGCGACACGCGCCGCCGAGGCGAGGCTCGTCGCGGCGGTCTCGGCCTGGGGCCGCCTCGTCACCGAAGGCGCCGGCAAGAAAGGAGACCCGCGCGCGGCGTTCGACGCCGCGCGGAGCGAGGTCGAGGCGGCGGAGCGCGCGCTCGCGGAGGCGAGCGCCGACTTCCGGCGGGAGGTCCAGGCGCGGGAGCCCTCGCTCGAGGACGTGCGCCGCCCTCTCACCGGCGGGACGGCGCTCGTCGCGTACGCCACCTACGACGCCGGGACCGAGACCGCACCGAAGCCCTGCTACGCCGCCTTCGTGCTCGAGGGAGGAACGGTCGCGCTCCGTCCGCTCGGCGATGCGGGCGCGATCGACGGGCGCATCGCGCGCTGGCGCGCGGCGGTCGGAGGGGCCGCCGCCGACGTCGAGACGGCGCGCGCGGGAGAGAAGGAATCTCGTCGCCTCGGCGCCGATCTTCGCGGCGCCCTCTGGGATCCGGTCGCCCCCTCGCTCGGCAAGACGAAGTCGGTGGTCATCGTCCCCGACGGCGCCGTTCATCTGGCGCCGCTCGGCGCGCTTCCCGACGGCGACGGCTACCTCGTGGAGAGCGGGATCCTCTTCCAGTACGTGACCGCGGAGCGCGATCTCCTCGGCGGCGCGAGCCCCCCCGCCGGTGGGGTCCTCGCGATGGGAGGCCCGGAGATGCCCGCGCCTGCTGCGGGTTCCGAAGGATGCGGTCCCGCATCGCTCCCCCTTCCGCCGCTTCCGAACGCCGCGCGCGAGGCCGAAGAGATCGGTGCGATCTTCGGCGGCACGTCGCGCGTCCTCACCGGCGCGCAGGCGACGGCCGCGGCGTTCCGGACGCTCGCGCCGCAGGCCGGCGTCCTCCACCTCGCCACGCACGGGATCGTCCTCGGCGCCCGCTGCCCGTCCCGGGGGCGTTCGGCCCTCGAGATCGCGGGGCTCGCGCTCGCCGACGGCGTTCTCACGGCGGAGGAGATCGCATCGATCGACCTCTCGCGCGTGCGCTTCGCGGCGCTGTCGTCGTGCGACTCGGGCGGCGGCACCGTCGCCGACGGCGAGGGGGTGCTCGGCTTGCGACGTGCCTTCGCGATCGCCGGCGCCAAGACCCTCGTCCTCACGCTCTGGCCGGTCGACGACCGCGACGCCCGCCGCTTCATGACCGCGGCCTACCGCGCCCGCTTCAAGAACGGCGAGCCCGCCGCCGGCGCCGCCCGCGACGCGTCGCTCGAGATCCTGAAGGACCGCCGCAAGCGCGGCCTCGACACGGGCCCGATCCACTGGGGAGCGTTCGTGGCGGCGGGAAGCTGATCGCCCTGTAACGGAGCCCGCCCCTCTCCTTAGTACCCGGTGAACGCAGCCCATCGCTGCGCGCACCGCGAGGAGAGGGACCATGAAGACAGGCCGCGCCTTCCATCGAATCATCCCGATTTTGGCCGTGACGGCGCTCTGGGCCGGCATCGCCGCCGCTCAGGATGCGGGTTGGCAATCCCAGATCGCGGCGGACCTCTCCGCGCGGGAAATGGAGCTCAGCCTGAAGGACGGGACCTGGCAGGCGCCGAACCGGGCGCAGGGCTTCCGGGTGTCGTTCACCGAGCGAGGCGTCCATCTCGCGCCGCGGCTTTCGCAGAGTCCCGAGTGGGAGTGGGGTCTCGCGTTCATGGGGACGGCAGCGACGGTTCGCACCTCCGCGCAGGAGAACCGCCTCGACCGCGACTGGGGCGGCGTTCGTGAGTGGTACGTGAACGAGGCGCGCGGGCTGAAGCACGAGTTCAGCGTCCTCGAGCGGCCGGTGACGGCCGCGCTCGACTTGGCGCTCACCGGGACGCTCGAGCCGCGCGTCAGCGCGGACGGGCAGGCGATCGACTTCCACACGAAGGATGGGCGGAACGTCCTCCGCTACGCCGAGCTGTCGGTCGTCGATGCGCGCGGGCGCACGCTGCCGTCGCACATGGAAGGGTTCGCGAAGGCCGGCACGCGCGGCATCCGCATCGTCTTCGAGGACAAGGACGCCGCTTATCCGATCACCGTCGATCCACTCGTGATGACGATCGGATGGAGCGCCGAGTCGAACCAGGCCAACGCGGACTTCGGCACCTCCGTCGCGACGGCGGGCGACGTCAACGGCGACGGCTTCTCGGACGTCATCGTCGGCGCCGACAAGTACGACAACGGCCAGGTCGACGAAGGTCGCGCGTACGTCTATCTCGGTGGTCCGTCGGGCCTCTCGACGACGCCCGCGTGGACGGCCGAGAGCAACCAGGCGAGCGCGTTCTTCGGCGCCTCGGTCGCGCCGGCCGGCGACGTCAATGGCGACGGGTACGACGACGTGCTCGTCTCGGCTTACGGCTACGACGACGGACTGACCGACCAGGGCCGGGTCTACCTCTACCTCGGCTCGCCGACCGGGCTCTCCGCGACGCCGGCGTGGACGGCGGAGAGCGACCAGGCGAGCGCGAACTTCGGCCGCTCGGTGGCGACCGCGGGCGACGTCAACGGCGACGGCTACTCGGACGTCATCATCGGCGCGACCACCTACGACAGCGGCCAGACCGACGAGGGGAAAGTCTTCGTCTACTACGGCTCGCCCGCGGGCCTTCCGGCGACGCCGAGCTGGACCGCGGAGTCGAACCAGGCGGGCGCGGCGTTCGGCGTCTCGGTCGGCACGGCGGGCGACGTCAACGGCGACGGCTACGACGACGTCATCATCGGGGCGCGCCTCTACGACAACGGCCAGACGGACGAGGGGCGCGTCTTCCTCTACCTCGGCTCGGCGTCCGGTCTCGCGGCGAACCCGATCTGGACGGCGGAGAGCGATCAGGCGGGCGCCAACTTCGGCCGCTCGGCCGCGACCGCGGGCGATGTCAACGGCGACGGCTACGCCGACCTCATCGTCGGCGCGTACACCTACGATCAATTCCAGGTCGACGCGGGGCGCGCGTACATCTACTACGGCAACGCGACCGGCGTTCCCACCCCCGGGCCGATCCTCTACACGGGCTTCTCGGTGAACGAAGGATTCGGCATCTCCGTCGCGGCGGCCGGCGACGTGAACGGCGACGGCTACGCGGATGTCATCGTCGGCGCCTACCTCTACGACGGCACCGGCTTCACCGACCAGGGACGCGCGTACGTCTATCTCGGCTCCGCGTCCGGAGTCTCGACGGTCGCGGCGTGGGCGACGCAGATCCCGGACGCGGGCGCGCAGTTCGGCTGGTCGGTCGCGACCGCGGGCGACGTCAACGGCGACGGCTACTCCGACGTCATCATCGGCGCCCCGATGGCGAACGACGGCGAATCGTATGAAGGACGCGCCTTCGTGTTCATGGGCGCACCCGATGCTCCGTCGATCACCGCCGGATGGTCGGTCTCCGGCCGCACGAACGGCGAGTTCGGCCAGTCGATCGCGACCGCGGGCGACGTCAACGGCGACGGCTACTCCGACGTCATCGTCGGCGATCCCTTCCACTTGTTCCCGCAGGCCCGCCTCTATCTCGGCACGCCGAGCGGCCTCTCGACGACGCCGGCCTGGGAGGCGGACGGCAACGCCGCGATCGACGACCAGTTCGGCTACTCGGTCGCCTCCGCGGGCGACGTCAACGGCGACGGCTACTCGGACGTCGTCGTGGGCGCTCCGGGCAGCGGCACCATCTACGTCTACTACGGCTCGCCGACGGGGCTCGGGGCGACGCCCGCGTTCGTCGCCTCCGATCCGACGAGCAGTCTCGGGTTCTCCGTCGGGACGGCGGGTGACATCAACGGCGACGGCTACTCCGACATCGTCGTCGGCGATCCGAACTACACCGCCTTCGGAACGCAGATCGGCGCGGTTTTCGTCTACTACGGCTCCGCGAACGGTCTCTCGGCGCGGCCCGACATCCGGCTCGGCCTCCAGGCGAACACCGCCTTCGGACAATCGGTCTCGACCGCCGGCGACATCAACGGCGACGGCTACTCCGACATCGTCGTCGGCGACCCGCAGTTCCCCAACTCGGTGACCGGCGTGGGTGTGGCGGGAGGGGCGTTCGCCTTCTGCGGCCCCAGCCTCTCTCCATGCTGGGAGGCATTCGGCGACCCCGTCCACGGGGCCCGGTTCGGCACGTCGGTCGGCACCGCGGGCGACGTCAACGGCGACGGCTACTCCGACCTCATCGTCGGCGATCCTTATCTCTCGAACCCGGCGCTCAACGCGGGTCGTGCCTACGTCTTCCTCGGCGCACCGACGTTCATCGACAATCCTCCGCCCGATTGGTACGTGGACGGCGAGCAGGACTTCGCGCACCTCTCGAATTTCGGCTCCGCCGTCGCCACGGCCGGCGACATCAACGGCGACGGTTATTCCGACGTCGTCATCGGCGCGCCGCAGTTCCACGGCGGGATCAACGGCATGGAGCCGTTCGGCAAGGCCTACGCCTACCTCGGCGGCCCCGCCGGCCCTCAGACGACTCCGATCTGGACCGCGGTGGGAACATCGACCACCGATTACTTCGGCATCGCGGTCGGGACCGCGGGCGACACCAACGGTGACGGCGACTCCGAGATCGTGGTCGGCTCGACCGGAGGCGCCGTCCAGAACGCGGCCACGGGGACCGGCTACCTCTATGGCCGCGTCCTCCGCGGTCTCGCCGGCTCGCCGCAGCAGTTCCAGGCGGACGACTCGGCCCCGATCGACCAGAACGGGCTCTCGAGCTCGCCGGTCTCGTTCCGCGTGCACGCCAAGGGGATGAGCGCCGCCGGCCGCGCGCGCGTCCGGCTTCAGTGGGAGGTCAAGCCGCTCTCGTCTCCGCTGAGCGGCACCGCCGTCAAGGGCGGCGCGAGCTTCGTCACCACCGGAAACCCGGGAAGCTCGGTCTCGCTCGACGAGCTGGTCACCGGCCTCAACTTCGGCACCGCGTACCGCTGGCGCGTGCGCGTGGCGACCAACTCGCCGTTCTTCCCGTGGTCGACGTGGGCCTCGCACCCGTGGAACAACGCGACCGAGACCGATCTGCGCACGAACCCCTGTCTCGACCTCGACGGCGACGGCTACGGCGCCGCCGGCTCGAAGTGCGCGCTCCCCGGCGTCGACTGCGACGACACGCGCGCCGACGTCAACCCCGGCCACGCCGAGGTGTGCGACGGCGTCGACAACAACTGCAACGGCGTCGTCGACGAGCCCCCGACCGGCACGACGTCGCTCGCGCTCGCGCCGGTGGCCGGCGGCACGCGCCTTCAGTGGCTCTCGATCCCGGGCGCGACGAGCTATGACGTCGTGCGCGGCGTGCTCTCGTCGCTCCGCAGCTCCGCCGGGAACTTCACGACGTCGCTCGACC
Source organism: Candidatus Polarisedimenticolaceae bacterium (assembly GCA_036275915.1). Classification (NCBI taxonomy): domain Bacteria; kingdom Pseudomonadati; phylum Acidobacteriota; class Candidatus Polarisedimenticolia; order Candidatus Polarisedimenticolales; family Candidatus Polarisedimenticolaceae; species Candidatus Polarisedimenticolaceae bacterium. The sequence continues at coordinate 43,523 of DASUCV010000008.1, forward strand.
AGTGCACCGCGAACGACGCGAGCGGCTTGCTCGTCGACACGACCGGTGCGCCGCCCGCCGGCGACGGCTGGTACTTCCTCGTGCGCGGCACGCTGGGGAGCTGCTCCGCCGGAAGCTACGACGACGGCTCGCCGTCGCAGAGCGGCTTCCGGGACGGGGAGATCGCGGCGTCGGGGGTGGCCTGCCCCTGATTCGATGGGTGCGGGGCCGCCGGTATCAAGATCTCATCAAGATCGCCGGCGGTCCCCCCAAGTCCCAGGCTGGCTTCGTACGATCCGGCAATGCCGTCGCCGTCCCTGCTCGTCGGTTTGAAGCGCCTGCTCGTCGGTAGCCGGATCCCTTCTCACCTCGCGCATCGCGAACGGTTCGGCGTCGCCACCGGGCTCGCCATTCTCTCGTCGGACGCGCTCTCGTCGGTGGCCTACGCGACCGAGGAGATCCTGCGCACGCTCCTCGTCGCCGGAACGGCGTCCCTGTGGCTGGTCACGCCGATCGGCTGTGTGATCGCCGGCCTGATGCTCGTGATCGGCTTCTCGTACCGGCAGACGATCCTGGCCTACCCGAACGGCGGCGGGGCCTACCGGGTCGCCGGAGAGAACATCGGCGTCGTCGCCGGCTTGGTCGCCGCGGCCTCCCTCCTCCTCGACTACGTCTTGACCGTGTCGGTGTCGATCGCCGCCGGGGTCGCCGCGATCACGTCGGCGTTCCCGCAATGGCAGGAAGCACGCGTCGCGCTCGCGCTCGGATTCCTCGTCATCCTCACCGTCGGCAATCTCCGCGGGATCCGGGAATCGGGAAGGATTTTCGCGACGCCGACGTACGTGTTCCTCGGCGGCATGGCTCTGCTCCTCATCGTCGGCGGCAGCAGGATCCTGACGGGAGGCCTGGCGCCCCCCGCGGCTCCGTCGGGACTGCTGCCGTCGGCGACGGCACCCCTCACCATCTTCCTCGTGCTCCGTGGGTTTGCGAACGGGTGCACGGCGCTGACCGGGATCGAGGCGATCTCGAACGGCGTGCCCGCGTTCAAGCCGCCCGAGGCCCGGCACGCCGTGACCACGCTCCTCATCATGATCACCTGCGCGGTGGCCTGCTTCATGGGTGTGACGTTTCTCGCCCATGCCTACCAGATCACGCCGACGACCGACGAGACGGTGATCTCGCAGCTCAACCGAGCGATCTTCGGTGGCGGGACCATCGTGTACTACGCGATCCAGGCTGCGACGACCATGATCCTCGTGCTCGCCGCGAACACCGCCTTCGCCGACTTCCCGCGGCTCGCCTCGATCGTCGCGCGCGATCGATTCCTGCCGCGGCAGCTCGCGAACCAGGGCGATCGCCTCGCCTTCTCGAATGGGATCCTCGTCCTGGCGCTGCTCGCCGGGGTGCTCCTCGTGGCGTTCCACGGGGATACGCACGCGTTGATCCCGCTCTACATGCTCGGCGTCTTCGTTTCGTTCACGCTGTCGCAAACCGGAATGGTCCTGAAGGCGTGGCGGGAGCGCCGTCGCGGCTGGCTCGCCGGAAGCGTCGTCAACGGCGTCGGCGCGATCTTGACGGCGATCGTGCTCGTCGTCGTGTGCGTCACCAAGTTCAGCGAGGGCGCCTGGATCATCGTCGCGCTGATCCCGCTGAACGTCTTCCTGTTCCTCGCGATCCGCCGTCACTACCGCGGGGTCGCCGCGCAGCTCTCGCTCAAAGGCCTCGTGGCCGGACGGGAGCGGCACAACGTCGTGATCGTCCCGATCGCCGGCGTGCACCGTGCGGTCGTGCGGGCGCTCGACTACGCGCGCACGCTCTCGCCGGACGTGCGCGCCGTGTGCGTCGACGTGGATCCCCACGCGACGGCGCAGATCCAAGAGGAGTGGCAGCGCTGGGGCCACGCCATCCGGCTCGAGATCGTCGCCTCGCCGTTTCGCTCCGTCGTCGAGCCGCTCCTCGAGTACATCGAGATCACCGATGCCGAGCGGCCGGGAAATTTCGTGAGCGTCGTCCTGCCGGAGTTCGTCCCGGCGCGTTGGTGGCAGCACCTCTACCACAATCAGCGCGGGCTCCTCCTCAAGACCGCGCTCCTGTTCCGTCGCAACGTGGTCGTCACGAGCGTGCCGTACCACCTGGAGAAATGAGCATGAGCGACGCGGACGACGATCGACTGATTTTCCTCGGTGCGGGACCTTTCGCGGCGCTGGTCCTGGGTGCCGCACTGACGCCGGTCCGCGAGTCGGTGACCAGCTCGTGGGTCGCCTACCCCTTCATCATTCTGACGATGATCGCAGCGGAGTTCGGCGGCCGCCGGGCTGCGCTGGCCACGGCGGTCACGTCGGTCCTCAGCATGGACTTCTTCCTCATGACGCCGTACTTGAGGATCGAGGTCGCCGAGAAGCACGACCTGATCACGCTCGTCGGCTTCACCGCTTGCGGCATCGTCGCCGCGGCTCTCTCGTCCCGGCGGCGCCGCGGACCCGGCTAGAGCGGAAGCCGCACGTAGAGGCCGTTGTGGATCGTTGCGCCCAGCCCGGTGCTGGCCGGAGGCGGCTCGCCGTCGAACGGGTCCATTCCCCCCGCGGAGCTCGACATCCGGCAAAGACCGGAGGGGCACCGGATGGGACGCCCGATGTGCGGGTCGTACGCGGTGCCTCCGACCCGGTAGAGCTGCGTCTCCGGCTCCCACAACATGCCGCGGTAGAGGAACGGATTCCCGACGGCCGACGACCCGATCGGCGTTCCGTCCGCTGTGAAGAACGACGGGTTGCCCCAATCGTCGTAAGCGTACCGTTCGACGACGGCGCCGCTCTGGTCGGTGAGCGCCCGCACGTTTCCCTGCTCGTCGGTGTGATAGGTGTACCGGTCGAGCACGCCGTTCCCGTTGATGTCGGCATCCTCGATCATCTGGAGGAGGCGGCCGTCCTCGCCGACGACGAAGCTCGCTCGAGACGCGCCCCCGGCGTACTCCTGGATGTAATCGCTGCCGGCGGAATCGAAGCGCAACGGGACGCCGGCCCGTAGCAGGTACCGGCCGAGCGCATCCTGCGTGTACGAGAACCCGCCCGCAGTGACGATGTTCCCGCGATAGTCGTGGGTCATCGCGAGCTCCGCAGGCGTGCCGCCGTGGATGATCAGCGGGTTGCCGTCGGCGTCGTACGTGCGCGTGCCCGACGGCGTCGATGTGTACTGGTGCATCTGGAGGTCGGCAGGCTCGGGGAGGGTCGCATCGCGCGTGTACGAGCCCGCGTCCATGCCGCCGCTCACCAGGACGCGGTCGCCCATCGCGCTCAGCGTGTAGACGCGTGACGAGGCGCTCCCCGACGACGTGGTCGTGCTCTTCGTCAGCCGGTGCATCGAATCGTAGACGTAGCTCGTCGTCGACGACGAGAGCGGCTCGCTGCGCGAGGTCATTCCGAGCGGGTCCCACGTGATCGTGGCGTCGACGATGTCGCCGTCGGCGCCGGTGACCGTCTTGCGCTCGAGGCGTCCCGCGGCGTCATAGAGATAGCTCGTTCCGACGCTGTTGCCGTTGACGACGCGCGAGAGCTTCGTCGCTCCCTGATAGTTGTAGGACGCGACCAGCGCGCCGTCCGCGAAGACGGTTTGCGTCCGGTCGAGCGGGTCGTAGCCGTAGCTGATCGTGTGGCCGCCCGGATAGACCATGCTCGTCGGGTTGCCGACGGCGTCCCGCTCGATCGTCACCGTGTGCGGCGGCGATCCGCCGGCTTGCTGCGTCTCGCTCAGCATGCGCGAGAACGAGTCGTAGGTGCGCGTCACGGTCGAGTCGTCATCGGAGGCGGAGACGAGCGCACCGCTGCCGTCGTAGACGTAGTGCTCGCTCGTCGTGCCCGCGACGCCCGGGCCGCGGGCGACCGAGACGTCGGTCAAGCGTCCCAGCTTGTCGTAGGTCAACGTGCTCGCCGAGCCGTCCGGGTCGGTCTCACTGACCAAGTTGCTTCGCGGAGACCAGACGAGGCTGGTCGTCCGCGCGTCGGGCGCGGTTGCGACCGAGACGCGCCCGCCGCCGTCGTACGCGTACGTCCACGTGCTCCCTTCGGCATCGACCGTCGAGGTGAGCTGGCCGAGATCGTTCCACGTCTGCGAGGACACGAGGGTCGCGACGACATTGCCGTTCCCGTCGCCGGTGTCGGTCATGTCGTCTTGCGTCTGCACGAGCTGGCCGAGGCCGTCGTACGTGTATCGCGTCTTGTTTCCGGTCTTGTGCGTGACACCAACGACGTAGTACTTGCCGTCGAACTTCCTCTCGGTGCGCCCGCCCGCCGGATCGACGTCCGCCGTCCGCCGGTCGAGCGCGTCGTACTCGTAGTGGGTCACCGCCGAGGACGGCGGGCCGCCGGCGGTCGCGGCGTCGGTCTCGGTCACCTGGATCACGTTCGAGGCCAGATCGTAGTCAAGCTGAGTCGTGTTCCCCATCGCATCGGTGACGAGCTTCAGCAACTGCCCCGAGTCGTAGGTGAAGTCGGTCCCGTGGCCGTTGTCGTCCTGGATGCGGCTCCAATTCGAGTTCTCGTCGTAGTACCCCAGACACGTGTTCGAGCCGTCGCCGATCGGAGCGCCGTTCGCGCGGCGCAGATGCGTGCAGTCGCATTTGATCGCGCGGTCGATCTCGTCGTAGGTCGTCGTGCACTCGGCGAGCTTCACGTTCGGCCCCGACGAGCCGTCGGCCAGCTCGCCGTCGAGACTCGACGAGACCTCGTTGCCCGCGGCGTCGTAATGGGACGACCACTCGTTCCCCTCGGCGTCGGTCGTCTTCGTCAGGCGTCCGTAGCCGTCGTACTGGAACGTCGTGTCCGCCACCGAGGGGTCGATGCCGTCGTGCACGGCGATCAGGTTGCCGTCCGCGTCGTAATCGTAGGCCTGCCGTGCCCACACGGAGCCCAGCTCGTCCTTGTCCTGCGAGAGCGTGGGGAACTTCACCTTCACCCTCGCATACGCGAGCTCCTTGACGAGCTTCGCCCCGGAGCCGCCCCTCGAGAGCTTCGTGATCCGGCCGAGCGGGTCGTACTCCACGTCGTCGATCATGCACTGCGCGCTGTCGATCTCACGGCTCAGGCCGCTGAGCCGGCCGAGACCGTCGTAAACGTAGAGCGTGCTCAGGTAAGGGTCGGGCCGGAGCACGCCGTTCTCGTCGACGTTCTGCACGTCATGGCGGACGAGATCGCCGTTCGCGTCGTAGTAGGAATCGCTCTGATACGAGAACGGAGCCGCGGACGTCACGCGGACGACCTGGTCGTCGTCGTTGATCGTCATCGTCGTCGTATGTCCGTTCGGATCGGTCGTGCCGACGAGCTGCCCGCGCGCGCTCCACGTGTATTGCGTCCCCGCGCTGAGCGTCCCGTGCGGGATGGTGAGCGTTCTGAGGTATCCGTTGTCGGAGCCCGAGCTCGACCAATCGAGCGTCGAGACGTGGCTCTGCGGGTCGGTGTACGCGACGATCTGGCCGTAGGCATTCCGGTCCCAGTGATGATGGATCGTCTGGGGCGCGCCGGTGAGCGTACCTGTCACGACCGAAGGCGCCTGAAGATCGGTCAAGAAGCCGGACGTGTCGTACGTGAACGTCCACGTCTGGCCGTTCTCGTCGGTCGCCGTCGTCGGGAACCCCGACGAAGGCAGCGTGCCGCCGAACGCGAGCGTCCGGTCACGCGACGTTCCGATCGCAATGAGCCTGCCCGGCGAGACCTCGCGGCCGCCCGGGAAAATCCCGGGATCGCTGTCGTCGCAGTCTTCCTTGATGGAGACCTCGCCCCAGTCGTTCCAGTGCCCGTTGCTGAGTGTGGATCCCAGCGTCTGTTTCCCAGCCAAGCAAATGTGACTGTCGCCGGTGTAGCGGCCCGCCGGGTCGATGACGCTGTCGCCTCCGTCTCGTGCCACCGCATGGCGAGCGGCGGTGCAGATGGAGCTGTCGCCGGTGTAGCGGCCCGCCGGGTCGATGACGCTGTCGCCTCCGTCTCGTCCCAGCGCATGGCGTGCGGCCGTGCAAATGGAGCTGTCGCCCGTGTATCGAGCGGCGGTGCAGATGGAGCTGTCGCCGGTGTAGCGGCCCGCGGGGTCGATGACGCTGTCGCCTCCGTCTCGTCCCAGCGCATGGCGAGCGGCCGTGCAAATCGAACTATCGCCCGTGTATCGAGCGGCGGTGCAGATGGAGCTGTCGCCGGTGTAGCGACGAGCTGCCGTGCAGATGGAGCTGTCGCTCGTGTAGCGGCGCCCCGCCGCCGTGCAGACGTCGCTGTCCATCGTGTACCAGGTGTCACCCCAAATCTTCTCCGATCCCGCGCCCGCACCCGCGAACGGATCGACGCTCTCTTGGTAGAGCTTGGGATTCAGCTTCCGCCACAGCCCCGGCGGCTCGGCCGGAGGATGCACGATGTGGATGTCCTTGATCGTCCTCCACGTTCCAGGCGGCGTCGCCGGCGGGTGCACGATGCGGACGTCGCTGATACGGCGCAAGACGCCGGACGGAACGCCTGGTCGATAGATGATGCGCGGCTCGCGGCGTGCCCCCCAATCGGTTCCGAACGGCGTCGCGTACGTCCACGAGCGCGTGATCTGCGCCTGGTCGCCGCCGAGCGGTCCTGGATCGAACGTCTCGCTCAACAGATCGCCGCGCTTGAGCACGCTGGGATTCCCCGAGTCATAGACGCGCGACACGCTCGCGAGCGAGGGCATCGTCAGCTCCGTGACGAGCGCGTTGCCGTCGTGGTGGACCTTGGTCTCGTAGTACGGCGGATCGGTCGGCGAAGGCGGTGGGCCGGGCAGATTGTCGAGATCGCTCGCGAACGTCGCAGAGTCGGGCAAGACTCCGGTGAAGTCGCGAACGCGGACGATCTGTCCTTGCGCGTCGTAGTAGTAGTCGCTCCTGTGGTCGGTCGCGTCCTTGACGATCGTCTTGCTCACCGCGAAATCGTTCGACGCATCGGGCGTGAGCGCCACGTAGGTGAACATCTCGTCCGCCGGATTCACGGCGGCGTAGGTCTCCATCCGATAGAGGCGGTCGAACGCGGGATCGGCATCGTTGTCGGTCATGCTGTAGGAGAAGCTCGCGTACGTCTTCCCGTCGGGTCCGGCGATCGACAGCAGGTTGCTGTTCTCCGCGCCGAGCGAGTGGCCTCGCGAGTACGTGTACGTCGTCGTGCGGCCTTGAGGGAAGTCGTTCCCGGTGGGTGTTCCGGTCACCGGCGGTGACGTCACCGACTTCAGGTCGTCGAGCTCGCCGCCCGCCTCGGTCCCGTCGTAATACACGTATTGGACGCTGCGACCAGTGAAGTCCGTCACCGCGGTGACCAGATTGCGCGTGTTGTACGTCAGCGTGATCGCGCGTCCGAGCGTGTCGGTGATCGTCGTGAGCTTGCCGCCGGTGTCGTAGGCGAAGCTCATCGCGTTCCCGAACTGATCGCGCGACTGGAGGATCTTCCCGGCGGCTGCCGAGCCGTCGAACCCGCCGAAGACCCAGATCTGCCCGTCGGGGAAGTTCAGCGCCAATGTGCCGTCCGCCTGCGGGCACAGCTCCTCGAAGCCGCCGGCGGGCGTGACGTAGCATCCGCCACTCGGCGGCGGGGCGGCGAAGAGCGTCTCACCCGATGCCGGATTGACGACGACCACGCCCCCGGTCGGAGGACTCGACACGCGCCGGTCGTACGCATGCGTCCATTCGACGCCCTGCGACGTGCTCTGCCATCGGCGCGAGCGGTAGTAGCGCGTGAACACGAAGTCGAAGCCGCGTCCGGGGATCTCCATGTCGGTCTGCGCGACCTCCAGCTCTCCGGAGTGCAGATCGACGCGCGCGGCGGCGCCGAAGTCAGGCGCTGCGTTGTAGACCGGAGGCACCCAGTGCTTCGCCGCTTCCGGATCGCCACCGCCGTTGGGCGCGGGCGAACCGTTCAATCCTCCCTGGCAGGCCGCGGGATCGGAGAAGACGGTGAGGGTGGCATCGGGCGTCGTGATGTTTCCGCAGGCGTCCTGGACCGTGACGTGGATCGCGCTCCGATGATCGGAAAGCGTCACGGGCAGCGCGAGGGTCGGGCTGTTGCCGCCGACAGGCGCGCCGTTCTTCGTCCAGGCATAGCTCGCGCTGGAGCCGTTCTGCGCTTCGACGGTGAAACGCGCGGTACCGCCGTCGCACACACCGATGCTCGAGGGCCCGGTGACGATCTTCGGCGCGACGGGCGTGTGCGTGCAGACGCCGTTCTTCGCGGAGTCGTCCGTGCACGTATTCGAGTCGTTGCAGACGACGCTGAAGGCGCAGTCGCGCACCTGGCGCGGCGTGCCGTCCGATCGCGTGCCCGAGTCTCCTGCGCCGCATCCGTTCCGGCCGCGCACGATGTAGAAGAAGATGCCACCGGCCGGCGGGACCTGCGGATCGGTGAACTGAAGCTCCGTGCCGCCCGGATCGAGACACGTATCCGTCGGATGGTCGAGGAAGTTCGAGGCGACACGCGAGCGCACGACCTCGTACGTGAACGGCGCCGATTGCCCGCCGGAATCGAGTGGATTCCAGCTCAGCACCGCAGCGCCGGTACCGGGCACTCTCGCGAGCTTGACCTGCCCGACCGATTGCATCCGCGCCCAGAGGCCGGGGTTCGTGTCGTCGCAGTCGTTGGCTCCGACGTAGCCGTCGCCGTCGAGATCGCCGGGACCGCCGGCCATCCCCGTGCAGGTGTCCGCGAACGAAGGTCGCGCGGCGCAGAGAACGAGGAACGACGCGAGATAGATCGAGACACGGAATCCGCGCATGCCCACCCCCCCGGATGGGCATCCATATACCCCGAATCGTTCGGCTCCGTGCCGACTTTTCGAGGCAGGATCGCGCGGCCCCGGGTTACGATCCGCAGCCATGGCCGAAGCGCGACTCTCCCTGTCCGATTACGTCCGCGGCTTCAGCCGTCCGTTCTGGGCGGCAAACGCCTCCGAGCTGTTCGAGCGCATCGCGTACTACGGGATGGCGCCGGTCCTCGTCCCCTACCTCGTCCAGGTGAGGCACTTCGACGAGAGCGCGGCGATCCGGGTCGGCGGCAACCTCGGCTTCGTCGTCTACGGCGTCACCGTGCTGTCCGGCATGTTCGCCGACTGGCTCGGCTACCGCCGCGCGATGATGCTCGCCTACGTCCTGCTCGCCGTCGGCTACGCGGGCGTGTGGAAGGCGCCCAGCTTCCCCGTCGTCGTGCTCGCGCTCGCGTGCGTCGCGTTCGGCGCGTCGGTCATCAAGCCGGCGATCACGGGGACGGTCCAGAGGACGTGCTCCGAGGAGAGGCGGCCCGTCGGCTTCTCGATCTACTACACGCTCGTCAACGTCGGCGGCTTCCTCGGCCCGAACGTCTCCGGCGCGGTCTCGGCGGCGGCAGGTCTCTCAATGGTCTTCCCGACCTCCGCGATCGCAATTCTCGTGGCGCTCGCGCTCGTCCGCATCTTCTACGCGGATCAAGAGACGCGCGTGGCGACGCCGAAGCGGACGCTCGGCGCGTTCGCGGCGGACTTCCTCCGCATCCTGACGACGGCGCGCCTCATGAGCCTGTTTCTCCTCGTCGCGGGGTTCTGGAGCCTCTTCTTCCAGTTCTTCGGCGCGTTCACGACCTACGTGACGCAAGACCTCGGGCTCAGCCAGCAGAAGGCGAACTTCATCATCTCGCTCGACGCCGCTCTCATCGTCTGCACCCAGGTGATCGTCGGCTACCTCGTCCGCAACTGGACGACCGCGCGCGCGGTGTGGATCGCGGCGCTCATCGGGTCGGTGGGGTACGGCGTGATCGGGCTCCGGATGTCGCCCGTCATCGCCGGTGCGGGCGTCGTCGTCTTCTCGATCGGCGAGATGATCTACTCCGCGCACTTCTACAAATACCTCGGGAGCCTGGCGCCCGCCGGCCAGGAGGGGATGTATCTCGGGTTCGCGTTCTTCCCGATCGCGCTGGGGAGCTTGCTCTCCGGATGGATCGGCGGGCCGGTCGCCGGCTGGGCGCGCGACACGCTTCACCACCCCGAGAAGATGTTCTGGGCGTTCGGCGCCGTCGGCCTCGCCGCCGCGCTGGGTCTCTTCATTCACGCGAAGATGTACGCCGGGCGCGACGCCCACGCCTGATACACGGGAGAGCCGATGGAAGCCGTCGATACCAAGTCGCTGCCGGAGAACGCCTACGAACCGCTAAAGCCGGGCGAGGAATACCAGTCGATCGTCCCGCCTTCGGCGACGTTTCCCGAGGCGACTTGGGTCTCCGTGTTCTTTGGGATCGTCTTCTGCGTCATCTTCTCGATCGCGTCGGCATATTCCGGCCTGAAGGTCGGCCAGGTCATGGAGGCGGCGATCCCGATCGCGATCTTGGCGATCGGGCTCACACGCGTCGTCTCGAAGGATCCGCCGCTCCTCCAGAACGTCATCATGACGGGGATCGGCGGCGTCTCGGCATCGGTCGTCGCGGGCGCCATCTTCACGTTGCCGGCGCTGTACTCCCTGCAACTCTCGCCGAAACCGATCCAGACGACATTCATCTGCCTCGCGGGAGGCTGTCTCGGCGTCCTCTTCCTCATCCCCCTGCGGCGTTACTTCGTGCGCGAAATGCACGGCAAGTATCCGTACCCCGAGGCGACCGCGATCACGGAGATCCTCGTCACCGGTGAGAAGGGGGGCTCGCAGGCGATGCTCCTCCTCCAGGCGACCGTCGTGGCGGCCGTCTACGACTTCTTCGTGACGACGTTCCGCGTCTGGAAGGAGATGGTCGACTTCCAGTTCGTCCCGCTCATGAAGGACGCCGCGGACAAGGCGAAGGTGGTCCTCAAGTTCGACGCTGTGGCGTTCATTCTCGGCCTGGGATACGTCATGGGCCTCCGGTCGTCGATGATCCTGTGCGCCGGCGGCGTGCTCTCGAACTTCGTCCTGGTGCCGCTGGTCTACTACGTCGGGTCTCACGTTCCGGAGATCCTTCCGCCCGGCACGAAGGCGATCTCGGCGATGTCCGCCGGCGAGGTCTTCCGAGGCTACGTCCGTTTCATCGGCGTCGGCGCGATCGCGACGGCAGGAATCTTCGGCATCTTGAAGTCCCTTCGGGTGGTGGCGGGATCGTTCAGCATCGCGATCAAGGCGTTCCGCCACGGCGAGAAGCATCTCGAGCTCGACCGTACCGACCGGGACATCTCGATCATGACGATGCTCGTCGGCACGATCGTCACGTCGATCCTCGCGATCGTCTTCTTCTCGACCCTCGAGGCTGGAGGATGGACCGCCGTAGGAGTCGGGTTCCTCCTGATGCTCGTCTTCTCCTTCTTCTTTACCTCGGTCGCCGCCAACGCGATCGCGACGACGGCGCGGAATCCGGTCTCCGGAATGACGATGCTGACGATCATGATCTCATCGGTAGTCCTGCTGAAGTTCGGGTTGTCGGGGCCGACGGGGATGTTCTTCGTCATGGCGATCGCGGGGATGGTCTGCACTGCGCTCTCGGTGTCGGGCCAGGCGATCACCGATCTCAAGACCGGGTACTGGCTCGGCTCGACGCCGCAGGTGCAGGAGCGCGTGAAGTTCCTCGGGGTGATCGCGGCGTCGATCGCGACCGCGGCCACGATCGCCGTCCTCGCCAACGCGGGATACTTCTTCGGCGACGCCCCCGAAGGCACGGCGGCCGCTAAGATCCTCGCCGCCCCGCAGGCCTCGATCATGAAAGCGCTTGTCCAGAGCTTCATGAACCGAGAGCCGGTCGCGTGGGCGCTGTTCGGCGTCGGCTCCGCGATCGCGATCGTCCTCGAGATGCTCCAGGTGCCCGCGCTCACATTCGCACTGGGGATGTATCTCCCCCTCGAGCTGAACTCCCCCGCCCTCGTCGGCGGCTTCCTCCACCACCTCGTCACCGGCAAGGCCGCGAGGACGGGAGGCGACAAGGGCCGCTCGCTGCGCGAGCGCGGCGTCGTCATCGCGTCGGGAATGATGGCCGGCGGCGCATTGGGGGGCGTGTTCGGTGCCGCCCTGCGCCTCGTCCCCTCGTTCAAGGAAGAATGGATCAAGCTTCCGTTCTACGACACGGACTCGATCTCTCAGCTCGTCTCGATCGTCGCATTTCTGGCCCTCGTCGGATATTTGTGGTGGGGATCGAACCGCAGGCCGGCGGGCGCCCTCGACTGATCCCCCCGCATCCAACGATCACGGACCCCGACCGTCGTAAGACGCGTCGACGCCTCCCCGCCGCGGCACGGTGAATCTCTTACGTCGTGCACCGAGGAGTGTCGCCCTCATCTCCGGAAATGGCGCGCCATCGCGCGTGGGCGCGATTCTTGAAGCACCGCGCCGACGGAGGTGTCTATGAAGCTCAGAAGCGTTTCCATCCTGATGCTCGTGCTGGGTCTCGTCTTGACCCTCGGCTCGTTCGCGAGCGCCGACGATCGTCCGCACGAAGGCAAGGTCACCGCCATCGACACGTCGCAGATGGTCATGCAGGTCCAGGGCGACAAGGGCGATCAGTGGAACCTGTTCTGGACGCCGTCGACCAAGCTGAAGGGCGATCTCGCCGTCGAAGAGGTCAAGGTCGGGGACAAGGTCCACTTCGACTTCGTCCAGAAGGACGACAAGATGTATCTCGTCGAGCTCAAGCGTACCGAGAAGGCCAAGGGTTGATCAGCGGCGGGCCTTCTTCGTCATCGCCTTCCTGAGCTGGGCCAGCGCCGCGCTCTCGATCTGCCTCACGCGCTCGCGCGAGAGGGAGAGGAGTGTGCCGACCTCCATGAGGGTCATCGGCGTCTCGCCGTCGAGGCCGTAGCGCGACGCGAGCACCGCCTGTTCCCGGAGCGGCAGCGCGCGGAGGTGGCGGCGCAGGCGGCGGACGTCGTCTTGCGCGACGGCGGCGGCGTCGGGCCGCTCGCCACGCTCGTCCTCGAGTGTATCGAGGAGCGTGCGCGGATCATCGGCGGAGATCGGGTCGTCGAAGCGCAGCTCGCGCATCGTGGGCCGGCCGTGCACGCGCTGGTACCGCGGAACGCGGACGAGACGGCCGCCGTCGGAGATCGCTTCGAGGATCGCCTTCCGGATCCAGAAGGCGGCGTACGTTATGAACCGCGCGCCGTTCGCCGGATCGAACCGGCGGATGGCCTTGAGCAGCCCCACGCACCCTTCGTGCACGAGGTCCTCGAACGCGACGCCGCGTCCGCGGTAGTCCATCGCCACACGGATGACGAAGGCGACGTGTGTGCGCACGAGGCGCTCGGCGGTCTCCGGCGCACCGCGACGGGCCTCGGCGACGAGCGTGAACTCCTCGTCGCGGCTGAGCTTCGGGACCGTGTGGACTCGTTTCAGGTAGCTCGAGATGACGGCGCTGTTTTCCATGGGGAAACGGTATGAGCGCCTTGAAACGGATCGGTGACGGAACGGGGACGGAAAAGGGTCAGCCCGGCTCGATCCTTCCCGGCGGGCTCGGCGCCACCGCGATCAGCGTTGGTGCGCGAACACTTTGAACGCCCCCGCTTCTTTCTTCACGCCGACGACGATCGGGAAACCGTCGAGATTGCACTCGGCGAGCTTGCCGGAGAAATCGAGGAGACGCACCGGCTCGCGCCCCTCGAATTTCGCGTCGACGAGGGCGTCGATCGCGCCGGGCGCGGCATCGCCCTGGGCGCACTTGAGCTTGGGGAGCATCGAGGCGCCGGTCGCGGTCTTGACGAGCTCGGTGATGTCGAGGCTGTCCTCGAGCTCTTTCTCGCCGGCGAGGACGAGCGAGATGCCGCCCTCGTCGCGGTGGCCCGTCTTCATCCCCTCCGGTGTTCCGCAATCGGCCGGGACGAAACGCGGATGGTTGAGGACGACGGCGACGGTGTGGTGGTTGCCGTCGCGGAGGTCGATCGCCGCCGACTCGCGAAGGTACGAGCCCTCCGGGAGCTGCGCGAGGAGACCTTTGGCACCCTTTCCCGCCGGCGGGAGCGTGTAGACGTAGTCGGTGACGCTCTTGCTCGTGAACGATTGGAGCACGACGTTGCGGCTCTTCTCGCGCGGCGGCTTCTTCCCGGTCGCGAGCTGGTACGCCGCGTCGAACGCGTCGTCGTCCCACGCCTTCCGCGCCGTGAGGAAGATCGTCGCCGGGTCCTCGATCGACGTTCCGTCCTGCGACAACGCCACGCGCAGCACGAGATCGTACGGGACGTTCTTGTCCTGCACGATGAGCCAGCTCGCCGGCCAGCCGTCTCCCGAGTCGATCGTCTTGAGGCAGGTCGTCGCGCGTGCCGCATCGAGGATCGAGCTCGCCGCGACCATGCTTCCGTCGGGTGCGGCGAGCTGTTTCGCCGCGACCTTCTGCGCGAGCGACGCGGCGAGCTGAGGGAGCTTGTCCGCCGGCGGACGTGGGGTGTCTTTGGCGGCGAGCGCCGTCGCCGCAACCGCGAGAAGGAGGGGCACGATCGTCTTCATCGCGGACACGTTACCCCAATCTCCCGTGCGCACAACCTCGCGTTCTCGCGCGGGGAACCGAGAGACGCTCGAACGCTTGGTGCGCGGAGCCGCTGAGGTTACGTTCCCGCCCGCATGACATCCGCTTCGGCCCACGCGATCTCGCCGGTCCTGGACGCGCGCTTCCTCGTCGTCGAGACGCTGGGGCGCGGCGGCCAGGGAACGGTCTACCGCGCGTTCGACAGGCTCACGAGACGCGACGTCGCGCTCAAGACGCTCCACCCCGTGCCCGATCTCGATCCGGTGCATCCGCTCGTAGCGGAGTTCGCGGCGTGGTCGCGTCTCCGGCACCCTCACGTCGTGCGCGCGTACGAGATGGGCCGGGCCCGCTCGGGGCCGCTCGAGCCGGGAACGCCCTACCTCGTGCTCGAGCTGGTCCGCGGGCTTCCGGTTCACCGCGCGATGCGCGCCGGCGCCACGAGCGGCGAAGCGGTCGAGGAGGTGGGCCGGCGCCTCCTGCGCGCGCTCGACCACGTTCACCGTGCGGGATTGGTTCACCGCGATCTCAAGCCTGGCAACGTCCTCGTCGGCCCCGGCCGCCGCGGACCGGGGCGCGTGAAGCTCACCGACTTCGGGCTCGCCTCGCCGTCCGGTCTGGCGGGCGCGCCCGGCCGGATCAGCGGCTCGATCCCTTACGTCGCGCCCGAGCGGATCCTTGGCCTGCCGCTCGACGGGCGCGCCGACCTCTACGGGCTCGGCATCCTCCTCTTCTATCTCGCGACCGGCCGGCTGCCGCTCCTCGCGCGCTCGCCGCAGCGATGGCTGCGCTGGCACCTCGCCGGTCCCCCGGCCGATCCCCGCGTCGTCCGTCCCGAGATCCCGGCGCGTCTCGCCGATCTCGTCATCAAGCTCACCGCGCGCGATCGCGACGCGCGCCCCCCCACCGCGGCCGAGGCGCTGGCGCTTCTGGGGCCGGCTCCGCCAGCGGCGCCACGCGCCTCGGCCTCCCACCTGACTTCGTCGCAGCGCGCCGCGCTGAGGATGGCGCTCGACGCGGCGCGTCGCGGCGAGTCACGGGAGATCGTGCTGCCGCCGGGCGCGGCGCGTCAGGAGCTCTCCGTCGCGGCGGCGGCGATGGGGCTCGCGGTTCACAGGCTCCGCCGTCCCTCCGGAATCGCCGAGGTCGTGCTGACGCTCCTGCTGGCGCGCGGCAGCGAGGCGCAGGCGACGGCCCTGCGCCACGGCCTCGCGCGCGGGCTCCCGCTCTCGTTCGTCGGAGGCGTGCCGGTGTGGGACCGCTCCGTCGGCGCGCCGCCGCCTCGCGCCGTGGCCGTGCTCGCGCGCGGAGTCGCCGCGTTCCTCGTCGCCGAGGCGCGGCGACGTCCTCTCGCTCTCGTCGTCGAGCCCGGTGCCACGCGCGACCCGCTCGCCGGTACGGTCGTCGCGATCCTCAGGCGGAGCGTGTCGTCGCCGCGTCCTCGCTCTTGCCGCGGGCTCCTGCTGGCCCTTTCCCCATGTGCGCGATCACGTTGTCGCCGAACTCCGAGCACTTGATCTCGACCCCGCCGTCCATCAGGCGCGCGAAGTCGTAGGTGACGCGCTTGCTCGCGATCGCGCCGTTCATCCCCTCGAGGATGCGGTCGGCGGCCTCGTTCCAGCCGAGATAACGGAGCATCATCTCGCCCGAGAGGATGACCGAGCCGGGGTTGACGCGATCGAGGTTCGCGTACTTCGGGGCCGTCCCGTGCGTCGCCTCGAACACGGCGTGGCCGGTGACGTAGTTGACGTTCCCGCCCGGCGCGATGCCGATCCCGCCGACCTGCGCGGCGAGCGCGTCGGAGAGGTAGTCCCCGTTCAGATTGAGGGTGGCGATGACGTCGAAGTCGTCCGGTCTCGTGAGCACCTGCTGGAGCGTGATGTCCGCGATCGCATCCTTCACGAGGACGCGCCCCTCGGCGAGCGCCGCCTTCTGCTCCGCGTTCGCCGCGTCCTCGCCCTTCTGCGACCGGGTCTTCTCCCACCGCTCCCAGGTGTACACCTTCCCGGCGAACTCGCGCTCCGCGAGCGCGTAGCCCCAGTTGCGGAACGCGCCCTCGGTGAACTTCATGATGTTGCCCTTGTGCACGAGCGTCACGCTCTTCCGCTTCTGCGCGATCGCGTAGGCGATCGCGGCGCGGACGAGCCGCTCGCTCCCGTCCCTGGAGACCGGCTTGAAGCCGATCGCGGCGGTCTCGGGGAAGCGGATCTTCTTGTACGACGACGGGAACTCCTGCTTCAAGAAGGCGAGGACCTTCGCCGCCTCGCGCGTTCCTTCGGCGAACTCGATCCCCGCGTAGATGTCCTCGGTGTTCTCGCGGAAGATGACCATGTCGACGGCGTCGGGACGCTTGACCGGCGACGGCACGCCCGCAAACCAGCGCACCGGCCTGAGGCAGACGTAGAGGTCGAGGATCTGGCGTAGCGCGACATTGAGCGACCGGATCCCGCCGCCGACCGGCGTCGTGAGCGGTCCCTTGATCCCCACGAGGTGGCTGCGGAACGTCTCGAGCGTCTCGTCGGGGAGCCAGCTTCCGGTCGCGTCGAACGCCTTCTGACCGGCGAGCACCTCGACCCACCGGATCCGGCGTGCGCCCCCGTAGGCTTTCTCGACGGCGGCGTCGATCACGCGGGACGCGGCGCGCCAGATGTCGGGGCCGGTGCCGTCCCCCTCGATGAAGGGAATGACCGGATGGTCCGGCACCGCGATCCGTCCGTCCGAAAGAGTGATCCGCTCGCCCTTGGCTTCGCTCATGATCGTGGCTCCTCACCGGGCCCGCGGAGATGCCGGCCCGGCCTGTAAGGATAGATGTCGACGACCTCCCCGCGCGCGTGCATCTCCTGCATCCGGTGCCAGAAGTCGACGTGGAGCAGCTCTTCGTGGTGGTCGAGGAAGACCTCGCGCAGGCCTCGCCTCAGGCCCAGGAACGAGCGGAACTCCTCGGGAAAGATGTCACGCTCGCCGACGTAGAACCAGGGCTCGCCGGCGGTTTCCTCGTCGCCGCTCTTCGCCTCGGGCAGCGCGCGGAAGTTGCAGTCGGTGAGCAGGCACAGCTCGTCGTAGTCGTAGAAGATGAGCCGGCCGTGCCGGGTCACGCCGAAGTTCTTGAGCAGCATGTCGCCGGGGAAGATGTTGGTCGCGGCGAGATCGCGCAGCACCTGGCCGTACTCGACGACCGCGTCGCGCGCCGCGTCGTCGGGCGCGACCTTGAGGTAGACGTCGAGCGGCAGGAGCCGCCGCTCGGTGTACAGGTGCGCGATGACGACGCGGTCCGCGCGCAGGCGCACGCTCTCGCCCGCCACGGTCAGGAGCTCGCGGAGGAGCCGCTCCGTGAACCGCGACGCGTCGAACTCGAGGTGCTCGAACTCCTGCGCGTCCGCGAGGCGTCCCGCGCGGTCGTGGCGGAAGACGAGGCCGTACTTCTCCCGGACCTCCTGGTGCGTCACGGTCTTTGGATAGTCGAAGCGGTCCTTGATGACCTTGAACACGACGTCGAAGCCGGCGAGCGTGAAGACGCTCATGACCATGCCGCGCTGCCCCGGCGCGATGTCGAAGCGGTCGTCGGTCTCCTCCAGGTGATCGAGGATCGACCGGTACAGCTCGGTCTTGCCGTGCTTGTTGCACCCGACGGCGTTGTACAGCTCGGCGAGCGGCTTGCGGGGCATGATCGTCTTCAGGAAGGCGACGGTCTCGCGCGGGCTTTCCATCTCGACGAGGAAGTACGACCGCGCGAAGCTGAAGACGATGCTGACCTCGTCTTCGGTCATGAGGACGGCGTCGACGGCGATCCTTCCTCCGAAGTTGACGAGCGCCATGACCCACGGGACGCTGCCCCGATCGGTCTTCACGCGCCCGACGACGTACGCTCCCTTCCCGCGGAAGAAGACCGGCCTGAGCAGCTCGAGGGCGAGAACGCGGCGGCCCTCGAGCTGGCGCTCCATCTCGCCGGCGATCCGGGCCGCGTCGCCCTCGGCATCGTCCCAGCCGGGATCGAAGCGATACGCCTCGAGCACCGTGAGGACGAGCGAGGTGAGCGTGCCGTTCCGCGGGAAGGTCGCCATCTCGGCGCCGGCGGGATCGACCGAGGGCCGGTGGAGCTGCGGGATGACGAACTCGACCGCCGGATCGGCGCCGATCGTGTGGAAGATCTTGCGCGTATACGAGTTGAAGAACGTCTCGGCGAGCTCGACGTCGGGACGGCCCTTCATCGCGCGCGCGTAGGCGCTTCGAAGCGCCGTCCATGTCGGGCGGTCGGCGATCCGATCGTCCATCAGCGGCCGCAGGCGCTCGAGCCCTTCCTGGACCGCCTCGAGGTAGAGGTCGAACCGCCGCGCGGAATCGCGCTGGACGGCATGCCAGTCGCGCGATTCGAAGTTCGCCCGCGCGCGGTGGGTCAACGCTCGGAAGCGCTCGGTGTAGGAGCGGAACGACTCGGCGATGAGGGACGCACCGTCTTGGACGAGAGACCGTTCCATGGGATCCACGAGTGTAGCGGGGCGCGCCGGTTTTTTCCTATAGACTTCGCCGATGCGCTGGGTCCGGAACGCCTTCCTCGTCGGGTGCTGCCTCGCGCCGGCGTTCGCCGCAGATCGTTTCGACCTCGTCGTGAAGGGCGGAACGGTCTATGACGGCACGGGCGCCCCGGGGCGCAAGGCCGACGTGGGAATCAAGGGGGATCGGATCGTCGCCGTCGGCGATCTGTCGGCCGCCGCGGCCGCGCGTGTCGTCGACGCGAAGGGGCTCGCTGTCGCACCGGGATTCGTCAACATGCTCTCGTGGGCGACGGATTCCCTGATGGTCGACGGACGCTCGATGAGCGACCTGAAGCAAGGGGTCACCCTCGAGGTCATGGGCGAAGGCTGGTCGATGGGGCCCCTGACCGACTCCATGAAGAAGGAGATGAAGGAGCAGCAGGGCGACATCAAGTACGACATCACGTGGACGACGCTCGGCGAGTACCTGGACCAGCTCGTCAAGCGCGGCATCTCGCCGAACGTCGCGAGCATGGTCGGCGCCACGACTCTCCGCATCCACGAGCTGGGTTACGCCGATCGCGAGCCGACCGCGGACGAGCTGGCGCGCATGGAGGCTCTCGTCCGCGCGTCGATGAAGGAGGGCGCCCTCGGCATCGGCGCCGCGCTCATCTACGCTCCCGGCTTCTACGCGAAGACGCCGGAGCTGCTCGCGCTCGCCAAGACCGCGGGAGAATCGGGCGGCGGCTACATCGCCCACATGCGCAGCGAGGCCAACCGTCTCGACGAAGCGGTCGACGAGACGATCGGCATCGCGCGTGCGGCCGGCGTGCACGGCGAGATCTATCACCTGAAGGCCGCCGGCCGCGCGAACTGGCCGAAGATGAAGGGCGTGCTCGCGAAGATCGAGGCCGCCCGGAAGGACGGCGTCTCGATCAGCGCGAACATGTACACCTACCTCGCGGGCGCGACCGGCCTCGACGCCGCGATGCCGCCGTGGGTCCAGGAGGGCGGCCTCGATGCGTGGGTGAATCGCCTGAGGGATCCCGCCGTCCGCGCGCGCGTGATCGGGGAGATGCGCACCCCGGCCGACACGTGGGAAAATCTGTGGCTCCAGGCGGGATCCGCCGACAACGTGCTCTTCACCGGCTTCAAGACCGAGCGGCTCAAGCCGCTGACCGGCAAGACTCTCGCCCAGGTCATGAAGATGCGCGGCACCTCGGCGGAAGACACGATGATCGACCTCGTCATCGAGGACCACACGCGCATCGAGACCGTCTACTTCCTGATGAGCGAGGACAACCTGAAGCTCGAGATCGCCGAGCCTTGGGTCGCCTTCGGCTCCGACGCGGAGTCGTCGGCGCCCGCGGGGGTCTTCCTGAAATCGAGCACGCACCCGCGCGCCTACGGAAACTTCGCCCGTGTCCTCGGCCACTACGTGCGCGACGAGAAAGCGCTCGCGCTCCCCGACGCGATCCGCCGCCTGACGGGCCTCCCCGCCGAGAACTGGAAGCTGAAGGATCGCGGCTGTCTGGCCGCCGGCTGCTTCGCGGACGTCGTCGTCTTCGATCCCGCGAAGGTTGCCGACCACGCCACGTTCGACAAGCCGCGGCAGTACGCGACCGGCGTGCGCGACGTCTTCGTCAACGGGGTGCAGGTCCTGAAGAACGGCAGCCACACCGGAGCCAAACCAGGGCGTGTGGTGCGGGGGCCGGGCTGGGCGGGAAGTTAACTGTTAACTGTTGACTGTTAACTGTCGACTTCTTCTCAGTGCTTCACCACGTAGTTCTTGGACTCGAGGCACGCCGAGAATGACTTCTTGAACGCGGTGATCTGACTTTCGTTCGCTTGGGCCTGAGCTTGCGCCTGCTGCTCGACCTGCTGCTGCGCCTGCGCTTGAGCCTGCTTCTTCTTGCGGCGGCCGGCGACGGCGCCCGCCGTCGCGCCGATCGCTGCGCCTTTGCCCGCGTCGTCGCTCGCGACCTCGCCGATCACCGCGCCGGCGGCAGCGCCCTTGGCCGCGCCCGCCACGCCGGCGCCCTTACCCGCCTGCGCCGCCTGCTGCTGGGCGGCCGCGTTCTGCTGGGCTTGAGCCTCGGCCTGCTTTTGAACCTGGAACGGATCGACGCCGGTCTGCTTGACGGCGGCCTGGTAGCACGCGGCTTCGTCCTGGGATTGCTGGGAGGCGTCCTGCCCCTTCGACGGGAAGGCGTAAACGCCGACGGTGGCGGCGAGCGTCTTCTGACCCGTCGGTTCCGCTGTCTGAGCCCATCCCGCGGACGGCAAGGCGATCGTGATGAGAATGACCGCAGAGAGTACGCGCTTCATCATCCACCTCCTCAAAAACGGAATCCTACTCCTACAAACGGCCCGGCCATCGTGATGTGGTAGACGATCCTCCCATCGTCGTAGTCGATGCTCAAGTAGCGGTAACCAAAGCTCAGCGTGGTCAGCTTTTTGAACCGGTAGCCGCCCGCGGCCAGGACCTGCCACGTGAACCGGTCATCGCCTCCGCCCCCGAGGTCGCCGTAACCCGTGACGAGCCAACCCGAGGACGACTGCCACCCGACCCGGGCCCCCCCGATCGCATCCCACCAGTCGATCGCCGTAGAAGCGTTGCGGCCGGCCAAGATGCCGGTCGTCAACGTGAGATCGGCGTCGACGTGGGTGTAGCGCGGCCCGAGGAGGACGTCGACCTTGACCGGCCCGTCGTAGGCGCGATAGCTCGCGAGCGCCGTGTAGAACTGATCTTTGATGTCGACGCTCGCGTCCGACGTACCGATGGAGAGATCGGCGTAGAACGTGTCCACGAGAGCGCCCCACCGGCCGTGCCGTGCCTCGAACGCGCCCATCCACGCGAAGTGCAGATCGCTCCAGACATCCGAGAAGCTCGTCTCGCCGCCGCCCGAGCCGAGCCTGCCGATCTTGATGTTGCCGTCGATGCCGACCAGCCAGACGTAAGGGGTGACCTGGAATTGCCAGCCATCGGGTGGCGCGGCAGCCGGTGCCTGCTGCGCGCGACACGGCGCAGCGGCCGCCACGAGCACACAACCGAGGACCACGCCGAGCTGACGGAGCTTTGTTCTCATGAGCACCCTCGCTTGGCGGGACCCTATCCGAGTCGCAAGCGAGGCGTCAAGGGGACGAGAGCTCCGACTTCGCGATCCGATACACCTCGGCGAACCGCGCGTCCCCCGGCTCGAGCTGGGTCGCCTTGTGGAGCGCCTCGAGCGCTTCTTCCGGCCGGCGCTGGCGGACGAGCGCGAGCCCGAGCGCGTGCCACAGCGCCGCGGAGTCGGGCGCGACGGCGAGGCCGGCACGGAGCGTCGCATCGACGTCCGCCTCGCGGCCCGCCGCGCGGTGGACGTCGGCGAGGTTGACATAGCCCGCCGGGCTCCGGGGCGTGATGCGGATCGCCGCACGGCATTCGCGATCGGCGGCGTCGAGATCGCCGAGCTCCTCATCGAGGGCGCAGAGGTTGAGGTGAGCCTCCGGCCTGTCCGCTTCATCCTGCTGCGAGCGCTTCCACTCCTCGAGGGCCGAGGCGCCTCGCGGCGCGTCGGGAGTGCCGACCAGGGCGCGCCCCGCGTCGATGCGCACCGTCCGGATCGGATCGGAGGCGAGGGGTGCCAAGAGTGGCCCGCGGGTCGCGGGCGGCGCCTCGGCGAGCGTGAGGACCGCCGCATCGCGCACGAGCGGATCGCGATCGGCGAGCGCCGCCGCTTCGACCCGGACGTCGCGCGTCAAGGTCAGCGCCGTCGCGCGGACGATCGCCGGCTGCGTCCCGTCGCCGATCAGCGCCGCCAAGGCCGGCGCCGCCGCCATGGGATCGGCGCGCCCCCCCGCGATCGTCTCGCTCCAGTGCGGCGGCTTCGGGCGCCACCACCAACGTGACGGCTGGTCCGGATGGCAACGCGCGCACACATTCGGCGCACCGGTCTTCGCAGAGAGGTCGGGGCGCGGCACCTTGAAGCCGTGGTCGTGCCGCGCATGAACGACCATGTAGGTCGTCGTCGGCATGTGGCACGAGGTGCATGTGCTGCCGGCGGCGTGGTGATGGTGCGCCGGCACGTCGAACCGCGCCGGGTCGTGGCACTTCGCGCACGCGCCGTTGCCGGGAAGGGTCTTCGAGGTGTGCGGATCGTGACAATCGGTGCAGGTCACCCCGGCCGCATACATCTTGCTCTGCGAGAACGAGCCGTATTCGTAGTCCTCGTCCTGGATCTGACCGTCGGCGTAGTACGTTCCCGGCGTGAGAAGCGAGACGCGGTGCGTGTCCATGAGCGGCCGGCCGTAGACGTAATCGCGGCTCACGACGCCGCGCCGCGCGTGGCAGCGGCCGCACGCCTCCACTTCGGTGTGCAACGCTCGTGGCTGCGATCGCTTCGCGATGCCGGTCGTCGCATCCATGATCCACGTCGCCGGATCCTGGAGCGTCACCACGAGCCCGCCGTTCCCTTTGAGCGCGACGTGGCGCGAGCCGGGCCCGTGACACGCCTCGCACGACACGTCGATCTCGGAGAACGTCGTCTGGAACGTATCCTTCGCTCGATCGTAACCCTTCACGACGCCGGTCGAATGGCACTCCGCGCACATGTCGTTCCAGTTCTGGTAGATCCCCGTCCAGTGAAGGATGTCGTCGTGCGGGACCGGCTCGTTCGGATAGAGGTGGAACCAGCGCCGCGAGCGCGTGTCCCAGCAGACGTTGAGCGCCTGGATCCGTCCGTCCGGGAACCGGATCAAGTACTGCTGCAGCGGGTCGACGCCGAAGGTGTACGCGATCTCGTAGTCGTGGAGCGCGCCGTCGGGGCCGTCGGTGCGAGCGACGAACTTGCCTTCTTTC
The DNA here is from genome assembly GCA_036275915.1 of Candidatus Polarisedimenticolaceae bacterium. Classification (NCBI taxonomy): domain Bacteria; kingdom Pseudomonadati; phylum Acidobacteriota; class Candidatus Polarisedimenticolia; order Candidatus Polarisedimenticolales; family Candidatus Polarisedimenticolaceae; species Candidatus Polarisedimenticolaceae bacterium. Next base: position 67,225 of record DASUCV010000008.1, read on the forward strand.
TTCAGAAACGTCGTGGTGACGCCGAAGTGCGTGAAGGTGGCACCGTCGAAGTCGCCGAGGACCGTGTCCGGGCCCGCGACCTGCATCGCGCGGTCATGGTGGGAGCCGCGCCAGCGCGCGGCTTCCGCGGCGTGACAGCCCTCGCAGGACGAGCGGCCGACGAACGTCAGCGGAGGCGAGGCGTGACGGCAGGCCGCCGCGGCCATCGTCACGGTCAGGATCAGACCGTGGCGGAGGCCGCGGCTCACCGCACGCCTACTTGTCGTCCGGGTTGAAGAACTTGAACGTGAGCGCCGCGACGGCGCCGGCGAGCATGTCGGCGACGATGTGGATCCAGACGCTGCCGGCATCGATGAGATGCATCGCGGACGCGCCGATCGCGACCGCAGGGTTCATGGCGCCGCCGGAAATGGGGCCGATCGAAAAGGCGCCGGCCATGACGGTGAAGCCGATCGCGAGTCCGTAGTACGAATTGCCGGCGGCGGACCGTGCCGTCGCGACGTTGAGCACGACGTACACGAGCGCGAAGGCGAAGAGGAACTCCGCGAGGAACGCCGGCCCGGTGTGGGGCACGAACGACGTGTCGGGCGACGCGCCGACGAGGTATCTCACCGCGAAGGACGCCACGAACGCACCGATGATCTGCGCGAGCCAGTACGGCGCGAGATCGGTCGTGGGGCAACGGCCGCGGATCCAGACGCCGAGCGTCACCGCGGGATTGTAGTGGGCGCCGGAGATGTGACCGCCGGCATAGACCATCACCATGAGGACAGCACCGATCGCGAGCGGAGGCATGATGCCCGTGCCTCGCGACAGAACGGTGCAACCGATCGTCAGGACGAGGAAGAACGTCCCGATGAACTCGGTCAGATACTTGTTCATCCGCTACCCCCTTTATGGTCGGGGGCGGATTCTAGCCGATCCCGATCAGGGGCAGGCGGAAAGCGACAGCGGCACGTCGGAGCCGTCGCTCCTGACCCCGTAACGGCCCTCGCCCGCCGCGTTCCGCGCGACGGCGAGGATGTACGAATTGTCCGGCACCGACGCCGATGGGAGCGTCACCAAGGTACTTCCGGGCACCGGATCGGGAAGGCTGCAGGCGTTCGGCAGCGGCGCGTGGTCGTAAATCCCCTGCGACAGGCTCGCGAGCGACCCTGCGTACAGGGAGAACGCCGCCGTCCCGGCGGGCGTGTCGAACGTGATATTGAGATCGGATCCAGACGGGCTGATGGTCAGCGGGATCGCATCGCCGGCCGGCGACACCTCGCCGGGAAGGGCGGAGCAGGTGTTGCTCGCGGCGTCGCAGTTGATCTGCTGCGCGTTCGATATCTGGACGTTGTCCATCCAGAAGCCCTGCGAGCCGAGAACCGACGAGTCGGTCGAGTAGCGGGCCTCGATGCGAATCTCGCGGCCGGCGTAAGCCGAAAGGTCGAAGCTGGCCTGCTGCCAGGTGCCGCTGCCTCCGTTCCACCCCGGGACGCCCCCCATGTCGTCGCAGAGGAGCAGCCACCTGTGGAAGGCCGCCGTGTAGGGGACGAGCGTCGGCGTCAGGATGAACTTCTCCCCGGTCTTGGCGTCGACCGCGCGCATGTTCGCCCGGTCGTAGTTGCCGCCGCTCTCGATGATGTAGTTCACCCAGGCGGTCATCGTCGAGCCCGCGGCGGGCTTGATGATCGGCGAGAGAGCGGCGGCGCAGTAGTTGTTGAAATTGCCGAAGTGCAGCGAAACGGCCGTCGAGCCGGGCGCGCCGCCGGCCAGCCGGTTGACGGCACCGATCGGGACAGTCCAGCCCGAGTAATCGGTCTCGAAGCCGTAGGCCAAGGGGCCGTTCTGGATCGACCGCTCGGCGGTCAGGGTGAAGCTTCGCGAGGCCGGCGGCGCCTCGTCCGATTGCGCGGTCGCCGTGAAGGTGAGCGGGTCGCCGCACGCTGCCGAGGTGCCGTCGCGCCCGACGTAGAACTTGAACGTGAGCACGGCGGTCTGGCCGACGCCGAGCGTGGGCACCAGCTGAGGCACGCCCGCGGCGATGCGCGCGACCGGGCTCGAGGACGTGAGCGACTGGAGCCGCACGTTGCTCAGCGGCACGTTGCCGTCGTTGACGAGCGTGAGCTGGGCCGTGACGAGCTCGCAGTCGTCGGGGATGTTGTCGTGGTCGCCGGAGTCGGCGACGACGACGGCGCTCCCGTCCTGGTACTTGACGCTCGGTGTCGCCGCGGGTGTCGTCGTGACGCACGCGCTCACCTGCGTCGGGCAGGTCCGGATGCGGTAGGCGTAGCTCGTGCCGTTCACCGCGGAGACGTCCTCGTACGACGTCCCCGTGACCGATGCGATCCCGTTGAACGTCCCCGCGCACGAGTCGGACCGCTCGACGACGTAGTTCGTGACGCCGGGCGCCGGGTCCCAAGCGAGCGCGACCGCGTTGTTCTCGGGTGTCGCCGCCGGGTTCTGCGCCGGCGCGGGCGGGCACGCGTAGAGCGGCTGGGCAAGCGTGGCGATCAGGGCGATCGCCGCCTTCTCGGTCGGCCACGAGAAGCTCGGGTTGAACAGGAGCTGCCCGCCGACGACCTGGGTGACGGTGTCGTGGCACGTCGGCGTTTGGGACTGGTCGAAGCACGGGTTGATGTCGTTGTTGTGGAGATCCTCCAAGAGCGCCATCGCGGGAACACCGACGTCCCAGAAGGGGCAGTGGTCGGTCTGGCACATCTTGCTCGTGTCGCGGACGATGTTCGCGGGGGGGATGATGTTGCCGTAGTCGGAGTTCGCCTGGACGAAGGTGTCGCCCATCTGCACGCTGAGCGGCGAGTTGAACGAATCCCAGTTGTAGACGTCCATCAGCCCGTTGTTGTTGCCGTCGTACGCCGTCTGGTCCATGTTGAGGGCGCGCCACATGTCGATCGTCGAGTGCTGCCGCACGTAGGCGCCGGAGCCGCAGATCCCGTCCTCTTCCCCGGAGAACCAGGCGAAGACGATCGTGTTCCTGAATCCGTAGTCCTTGAACGTCCGCATCGCCTCGAAGAGCGCGCCGCCGCCCGAGATCGCGTCGTCCGCGCCCGGGGCGTAGCTCAGCGACTCGCTCGTCGAGAACGAGATCGTGTCGTAGTGGTTCACGAAGAGCACCTGCTGGTGCTGCCCGTAGTCGACCTGGCCCGGAACGATGAAGATCAGGTTCTGCCACGGGTTCTGACTGCAGCCGGACTGCGCCGAGGTGTAGGTCTCGCGGTGGCTGGTGTAACCCCACCCCGCGCCGCGGTCTTCGAGGTACTCGGTCGCGCGCGCGTTCGTCTGAGGCGTGCCCGACAGCGGGAACATCGCGTTGGACCAGCGCGTCATGATCGTGTACGGCTGCCCGCCGATCAGGACCGAGTTCTCTCCGGACATGTCCTTCACGAATTGGAACCAGTTCGCCTGGCTCGTCGCCGCGAGGATCTGCGCCACGAGCGGGTTCGGCGCGTCCGGCGTACGGTTCGCGCTCGACGCCGCCTCGAGATCGGCGGGGTGCGTTCGCAACGGCGCCAGCGGCACGCGCGGCACCGCCTGGAAGCCGGCGAACGGCTTGACGTTCGGCAGCTCGACCTGGGTGTCGCCCGGGAAGAGGTAGAGATCGATCTCGGGGGTGAGCGCGAAGATCCTCGCGTGCGGCGCGGCCGGCGCGACGAAGCCGGGCCGATGGTGGAGCAGGTACATCCACTGTCCGTCGTCGGCGTACTGCGCGACCGGCACGATGCCCTTGGACGACAGTCGATCGACCGCCGCGGCGGGCGCGGCACCGACGATGAAGTCGGCCTGCCGCGTCCAGACTTCGAACCCTTCCGAGCGAAGGATCGCCTCGTTCCCCGCGGGCACGATGGTGATTTTTGGCGGCTCGGCCGCGCGCGCGCCGGTGGCCGCGACGAGCAGACCGAGAACGAGAACGCTTCGAATCGAACGCGTCATGGAGCCCCCCGGGGAACCCGGAATATACCGTGAGAACTCCACCCGTGAAGGGATTTGGGCGCGGTTTGCGTCCACTGGGATGAACGTCACACGAACGAATCCCGGGGGCCGATCATGCGAATCCAAAGATCTTTCAGCATCCTCCTCTTCGGCGCCGCGCTCGCGTGGCCGGCCCACGCCGCCACGATCCACGTCGACACGACGTCTCAGGCGATCGACGGCACAGACGGCCACTGCTCGCTGCCCGAGGCGATCGAGGCGGCGAACTTCGACGTCGACCTCGCGATCGATGCGGCGAACCCGGATCACTTCGTCGTGACCGAGTGCGTGCCGGGCAACGGCGACGATACGATCGTCTTCGATCTTCCCGCGGGTTCGGTCATTCCGATGTCGAGCCCCATCGGCGACTCGCACAACTCCATGGGCCCCACCGCGACCCCGATCGTCTTCACGAACATCGTCATCGAAGCCGGCGGCGTCCGGTTCGAGCACGTGGGGAACGGGAAGTTCCGCGCCTTCGCCGTCGGCAGCGCGACGGTCGACCTCAGCCCCGGCGGGGTCCCGCGAGGCGTCATCGGCACCGGCAACCTCACGATCCGCAACGCGCACATCAAGGGGTTCGCGGTGAAGGGCGGTGACGGCGCCGGCGGCGGTGGCGGCGGGATGGGCGCCGGCGGCGCGATCTACGTCAATGGTGGAACCCTCACCGTCGAGAGCAGCACTTTCGAAGGGAACAGCGCGGTCGGCGGCGACGGCAGCACGAACTTCGACACAGTTGCGGGAGGAGGCGGTGGCGGCCTTTCCGGCAACGGCGCGTTCCCCGGCCACGGCCCCGGCGCCTTCATGGGAGGTGGAGGTGGCGGCGGATCGCGCGGCAACGGGGGCAGCGGCGGCATCGACGGACTCTGTCCCGGCTCAGGCTGCGAAGGAGGGGGAGGAGGAGGAGGCGGAACGGTGACCTCCGGCGAGAACGGCCCCGCGGGGATCGGTCGCGGCGAGGGCGGTTTCACGTGCGGCGGTCCTGGAGGGACGAGCGGAAGCTTGAGCGGCGGTGACGACGGCGCGGACGCCGCCTGTCCGGGCGGCGGTGGAGGCGGCGGCGCGTCGCGACGCAGCACGTTCCCCTTCTCCGGTAACGGAGGCCGCGGCGCCTACGGCGGTGGAGGAGGCGGCGGCGGTTACAGCGGCAGCGACGGCGGCGACGCAGGCTTCGGCGGGGGCGGCGGGAGCGGAACGACGTTCGAGTCGAACCTCGACGGCTTCGGACCGAGCGGCGGCAACGGCGGGTTCGGAGGCGGCGGTGGTGCGGCGCACGGCGGCTACATCGCGGGTGGACCGGGGTCCCGCGGCGATTTCGGCGGGGACGCAAACCAGAACGACGGCGGTGGCGGCGCCGCCCTCGGCGGCGCGATCTTCAACGACGGCGGCACGGTCACGATCGTGAATTGCACCTTCACGGGGAACGGCGTCCAGCACGGCTACGCGTCCGGGACCGGACACTGGGGACAAGACGCGGGGGGCGCGATCTTCTCGCGCAACGGCTCGCTCGTCGTGAAGAACTCGACGGTCGCCTTGAACCACAGCTCGGCGGACCGCGCCGGGATCACGGTGTATGGCGACCACGCTTCGGCCGCCTTCGAGCTGCGCAACACGATCGTCGCCGGCAACGGTCCCCGTGAATGCTCGTTCGACACGAACGACCAGGCGGTCGTCTACAACGGCTCGGGGAATCTGATCGTCGACGACTTCGGCTGCACGGGGCTCGCGAGCCAGGATGATCCGGCGCTGGGTCCGCTGCAGCTCAACGTCCCGGGGAGCACGCCGACGATGGCGATCGATGCGACGAGCCCCGCCTTCGACACCGCGGACGACACGTACTGCACGCCCTTCGACCAGCGCGGCGTCCCACGGCCGCAATCGGCCCACTGCGACATCGGCGCGTTCGAGAGCGCGTGCGTCATCGTGAGCTGTCCATCGGACATCCGGGTCGGAAACGATCCGGGTGCCTGCAGCGCCGCCGTGAGATTCGATCTCCCGACGGTCGACGGGAGCTGCACGCCGACATGCGACGCGACCTCGGGATCGAGCTTCCCCGTCGGCGCGTCGACGGTGAGCTGTACCGCGGATGCGGGGTCGTGCTCGTTCAAGATCAGGGTCGACGACGTCGAGCGCCCGACGGTCGCCGCACCTCCGAGCAAGGAGGTCCCGAACGATCCGGGCAACTGCTCGGCGGCCGTGAATCCGGGGACCGCGACGGTGAGCGACAACTGTCCCGGCGCAACGGTGAGCGGCGTGCGCGGCGACGGCGGCTCGCTGGGCTCCGCGTATCCCGTCGGCACCACGCAGATCGCGTGGTCGGCGACCGACGCCTCCGGCAACGTGTCTCTCACCCCGGCGATCCAGACGGTGAAGGTCGACGACGTCGAGCCGCCCTCGCTCTCGACGCCGACCTCGTCGCCGGCCGCGCTGTGGCCGCCGAACCACGCGATGCGCGACGAGACGATCGGCTACACCGCGGCCGACAATTGCCCGGGAACGGTGTGCACGCTCTCGGTGACGAGCAGCGAGCCGGTGAGCGGGCTCGGCGACGGCGATACCGCGCCCGACTGGGTCGTGCAGGATGCCCACCACGAGCAGCTCCGCGCGGAGCGGTCGGGACGCGGGAACGGCCGCACCTACACGACGACGGTCACCTGCACCGACGCCTCACGGAACGCGACGACCAAGGGGACGACCGAGCGGGTCGTGCACGACATCGCCTCTCCGGTCACCGGCGCCACGTTCGTGTCCGGCTCGCTCGTGAAGCTGCGCGGCAGCTTCGCGGACGGCGCCGGCACGGCGCACCGCGCTGTCTGGACGCTCGACGGCGCCCGCGTCTCGGGCGCGGTCACCGAACCGGGCGCGAGCGGCACGGGATCGGTGAGCGGGAGCGCGGTGCTCTCCATCCCCGGCGTCTACTCCCTCAAGATGACGCTCACCGACGCCGCGGGACAGGTTGGCGTCGGCACGACGGTCGACGGTCTCGACTCCGCGATCGTCGTCACGCCCGCCGCCGACTTCGTCGCGGGAGGTGGCTGGATTAACGTACGCGCCGGCTCCTACGCGGCCGACCCGGCGTTCGCCGAACGTGCCAGCCTGGCCTTCGTCTCGACCTCGTCGCATACCGTGTCACCGGCGGGGGGCGAGCTCGAGCTCGACCTTCACCGCGAAGGGTTCAAATTCCACGCCTCCGGGTTCACCTCGCAGACGATCGCGAACCCGGGCGCGCAGCTTCGCGGCAACGGGACCGTGAACGGCGCCGGCACGTACAAGTTCCTGCTGTCGACGCTGAGCTTCGACGGCACCGGCGCCGGGCCGACGGCGGTCCGCCTGAAGATCTGGAACGCGGCGACCGGCGCCGTGGTCTTCGACACCCAGACGGGCGCGCCCGACACCGCGATCCCGACGACCTCGCTCGGCGGCACGAGCCCCGTCGTCATCGAAGACTAGTAAGAAGATGGGACAGCTTCCGAAACTCGACACTCGAGCTTCGGAAGCTGTCCGCGCGGCGGTAGAATGCGCGGAACATAGGATTCGCCATGAATCTCAAGTGCCTCGCATGCGCCGGACTCTTGCTCGGGTTGAACGCTCCTCTGTTCGCCGCGCCGCCCAAGGTAGGTGACACCGTCGGGACGCTTCGATTCTCCGACGCCGCGGGGACGACCGTCGCGCTCGACCAGCCCGATGTTCTGTACATCGTCGACTTCTGGTCGATCGGCTGTCAGCCATGCATCCACGAGATTCCCGACCTCGACCGGCTGCAGCACGACTACGACGCCGGCGGCAGGGTGCGCATCGTCGGTGTCGTGTGGGGCGACTGGAAGCCCAAGGAGCTTCCGAAGATCGCGAAGCAATTCAAGACGACCAGGCCGGTATTCGCGGACTATCAACACTGGTTCGACACATTCGAGACCCACGCCTTCCCGACGAAGCTCTTCATCAAGAACGGCGTCCTCATCCACGTCGTTCAGGGCGCCGGCTCGGATAGCTACGGGGAATTGAAGCGTCTCATCGACGCCGAGTTCAACGATTCGCAGGTGAAGTGGTAGCGGACCGCTGACTCTACTTCCTGGTCTGCGCCGCGACGACGATCTTCGTCCACTCGTTGGGGCCGATCGCCTCGGGCACGTCGACCTTCACGTTGCCGAAACCGCGGCGGACGAACAGCTCGTTGAGCTCCGCGTCGTCGCGCTTCTTCAAGATCACCGCCGGCACCGGCTCGGGCGCATCGTTCGCGCTGAAGGGCTGCCCGATCTCGATGCGAACTTCCATGCCGACGAGCCACTCACGCAGACTCTGGAGGCGCGTCAGGGTCAGCTCGGGCCCTGCGTCCGTCCCGGCGAGACGATACGTGCGCGTTCCGAGCGGCGTCGCGAGCCCGGTGCCGACGACGCCGCGGCCGTAGACGCTCTTCAGCTCGATCTTCTCCTCGGCCACCTGCACCGAGAGCGTGCCGTCGTCGTTCACCGCGACGATCGCACCGACGAGGGAGCGGTAGAGCCACTGGCCGGGAGGGGTCGAGAGGGCGTGTCTCGACGCGAGAACGGCGACGCAGACGAAAATCCATACTCGGCGTCTCATCACAACGGTTGACCAGTCAGCTGCAATGCCCGCCGATGAAGTTGCATCGGCAGCGCGTTCGCGGCCTGTTCGTCCGAATCGAGGCTCGAGCGGAAAACCGTTCTCGGCGAGGAAGCGGTCCGCGATTCGAGGGTCGATGCTCATGTGATCATCCAGAACGTCCGCGGAAGTCTAATCGAGGCGGGAGCTCGGATGAACGGGCGTTAGACTTCGTTTGCAGCCTAGCGACCTTGGTCATCCCACATCAGGATGACCGGGAGGCATCGTGCGGACGGCGTTGATCGGCGACTTGCATGGAGATGCGACGCGCCACCTGACCCTGACGAGAGAGCACCCGTTCACGCTGCAGTTAGGCGATTGCGGGGATGATTTCACCTATCTACAGCAAACGCCGTCGACTCAGCACAAAGTGCTCGGCGGAAATCACGACAACTACCCTGAGCTGGTCAAGTTGCTTCATTACCTCGGCGACTACGGCACATGGCGCGGGATCTTCTACATGCGCGGGGCCTGGAGCATCGACATCAAGTGGCGCGTGCCGGGAAGAGATTGGTGGCCAGAAGAGGAGTTGACCGACGACAAGGCGAACGAGGCGATCGAGTCGTATTCGGCTCTCAAGCCTGACGTCGTCGTGACGCATGACGGACCACCGCAATGCACCCGCTTACTGTTGGCGGACAAGCTAGGGCTCTTCGGCAGTGAGTTAGTCGAGAATCGCACTTCCATCGCACTCGGAAAGCTGTACGAAGCGCATCAGCCCCTCCGCTGGTATTTCGGGCATTGGCACGTCAGCCGCGGATATAGCGTCGGACGCACTCAATTTCAGACGCTCGGAATCGGGGAATGCGTGGAAGTGGACGCGGAGTCGCTCCAGGAGTCCGGTCCGAGAATTCGGTAGCTGTCCCCGCTTACGCGTGGTTCTTCTTGCGCTGCGCAAGGGTGCCGGCGACGAGCTGCTCCAGAACCTTGGGATCGACGTCGGCCATCTTCTTGATGTAGAGGCAGCCTTTCGCCGTCTTGTGCTTGCCGAGCTTGGCGAGGAGCTGCTCGCGCTTCGGGAACTCGGCCATGAGGTAGATCGCGATCTCGGAAGCACGCGACGAGAAGCCGGTCAGGCACGAGTCGCCCTCGCGGCCGCTGTCGTACTTGTAGTGGTAGCTGCCGAAGCCGACGATGCTCGGGCCCCACATTTTGGGCTTCTCGCCGGTCGCCTTGGTCATGAGCTTCGCGAGAGCGCGGCAATCCTTCTGCCTCTCCTCGCTCTTGATGGCGCCGAGGTAGCCGTCGACGCTCGCGCCCGTGGCTTTGGTCTTGTTCTCCGTCGCCATGGCAGACTCCTCCCGTGGGTCGCGGATCTTGCCACGGTATGGCCGCAAGCGTCCGAAAAAAGTCCGGTAACTTTCGCCGCGCAGGAGCGTAGTAGCGCTCATGGCTCGATGGAGGGCAGCGGTCGCGACGGCCGTCGTCGCGCTTTCTTGCGGGGTCCTCCGGGCCGCGGCGCCGGCCGAGCCGCCCTATACGGTCAAGATCGCGAGGGCGACGGGCCCGATCGTCGTCGACGGCGATCTCTCGGATGCGGCCTGGAAGGACTGCGCGCCGATCGATAAGTGGTGGGAGACGAATCCCGGAGACAACATCGAGCCGAAGGTCCGCAACGTCGGCCGGATGACGTACGACGACAGGTACCTCTACATCGGCCTCGAGTTCGACGACCCCGACCCGAAGAAGATCCGCGCCCCCTACGCCGACCGCGACAACGTCGACAGCACGACCGACTACGGCGGGATCATCCTCGACGCCGACTACGACAAGAAGACGGCGATCCTCTTCCTCGCGAACCCGCGCGGGATCCAGTACGACGCGATCAACTCCGACGCGAACGGCAGCGAGGACAACGCGCCCGATTGGTTCTGGGATTCGGCAGCGAAGATCAACGACCACGGGTGGACGCTCGAGATCCGCATCCCGTTCTCGTCGCTGCGCTACGCGAGGAAGGACCCGCAGACCTGGGGGATGATGCTCTACCGGAACTACCCCCGCGACCGCCGCTACCAGATGTTCAGCGTGCGCCTGCCCAAGGACTCCAATTGCTTCATCTGTAACGAGCAGCCTCTCGAAGGGCTTTCGAGCCTGCCGCCGGGCGGAAACTGGGTCATCGCGCCGTTCGGCGTCGCCCGCCAGGAGGGCGCGCCGCGCGACGACGTTCTCGGGAACGAGATGCTGACGCCGGCACCGAAGTACGACGCGGGCGTCGACGTGAAGTGGTCGCCGAACGTGAGCACCACGGTCGACGCCGCGATCAACCCGGACTTCTCACAGGTCGAGACCGACACCGCGCAGATCACGGCGAACGAGCGCTTCGCCCTCTTCTTCCCGGAGAAGCGCCCGTTCTTCCTCGAGCGGACCGACCTGCTGGCGACGCCGGTGCAGGCGGTCTACACGCGGACGATCACCGATCCGCTGTGGGGGCTGCGCGCGACGGGGCAGGCGGGGCAGACGTCGTACACGGCGCTCGTCACGTACGACCAGGGCGGCGGATCGGTGATCATCCCCGGGCCGAACGGCTCGAACTTCGCCAACCAGGACTACGAGTCGACCGTGGCGATCGGCCGCATCCGCCAGGACATCGGGCAATCGTTCGTGAGCGGTCTCTTCACCGACCGCGAGATCCAGGGCGGCGGCTACAACCGCGTCATCGGACCCGACTTCCAGTGGCGCCCGAAGCCGAGCGACACGCTGACGGGGCAGATCCTCTTCAGCGACACGCTGACGCCGGACGTCAACTGCGCCACGCCGCCGTGTGTCGCCCAGCAATCCCACGGCGCGGAGCTGTTGTTCCAGCACGCGACGAAGCACTGGGACGCGTTCGGCAACTACCGCGACTACGGCAACGACTTCCGCGCCGACGTCGGCTTCGTCCCGCAGGTCGGATTCCGCGAGCAGTACGTCGAGGGCGGCTACACGCGCTGGCCGGAGAAGGGGTTCGTCTCGCGCCAGCGGTTCTTCGTCCAGGGCGACTACGTCGAGGAGCGCAACCACGATCTCATCCAGAAGTTCGTCATCGTCGGCACCGGAATCGACGGCCTCGCGAACTCGTTCCTGCAGTTCCGCCTCGACGCCGAGGACATCCGCGCGATCGACGCGCTCGATCCGACGATCAGCAAGGTCCTCCCCCGCCGCCGGATCATGTGGGTCCTACAAGCGAGTCCGTGGAACTGGCTCACCCGCGTCTCGACCGACGGCAACTACGGTAGAGACATCGACTTCACGCGCGCGAGGGAGGGCTACGGCGGCACCGTGAACTTCAACGCGACGGTGCGGCCGACCGACCACATCCAGATCGACCTGCTTGCGAACCGCCGCTGGTTCGACGTCGACGACAACGGCGTGCAGGGACGGCTCTTCACCGCACAGGTTGAGCGCATCAAGGCCGTCTACACTTTCAACCGGCGGAGCTTCCTGCGCTTGATCGGCCAGCGCGTCACGCAGCGCAACGATCAGGCCCTGTACGGCATCGTCGACCCGGGCCCGCCGGTGCAGTACCTCGTCGACGCCAAGGACCAGGGCATCGATTTCTCGGCGCTCTTCGCCTACAAGCTCAACTGGCAGTCGGTGCTCTTCTTCGGCTACCAGGAGCAGCACGCCTTCTCGAACGTGCCGCCGGCCGACGGCCTCGAGCTCGCCGGCCGCTCGCTCTTCCTCAAGCTTTCTTATGCGTTCCAGCTTTGAGGTGCTCCGCAAAGAATGTCATCGTGCGCTCCCACGCCAGCTTGGCGGCTGACGCGTCGTAGCGCGGCGTCGTGTCGTTGTTGAAGCCGTGCTGCGTGCCGGGGTAGAGGAAGCGCTCGTACTTCACGTTCGCCGCCTTGAGCGCCTTCTCGTAGTCGGGCCAGCTCGCGTTGATCCGCTCGTCGGTCTCGGCGGACTGGATGAGAAGCGGCGCCTTGATCTTCGGCACGTCCGCGAGCTCGGGCGCCGAACCGTAGAAGGCGACGCCGGCGCCGAGGTCCCCGCCGAGCTGCGTCGCGAGGAAGTTCACCATCCCACCGCCGTAGCAGAAGCCGACCGCGCCGAGCTTCCCGTTCGTCTCCGGCCGCGCTTTCAAGAGGTGGGCCGCCGCGATGAAGTCCTCGCGCGTCTTCGCCTGGTCGAGCTTCGAGAACAGCTCGCGCGCCTTGTCCTCGTCGCCGGGGTAGCCGCCGAGCGTGAAGAGCGCGTCCGGTGCGAACGCGACGTAGCCGTCGACGGCGATGCGCCGTGCGATGTCCTCGATGTGCGGGTTCAGCCCGCGGTTCTCGTGGACGACGAGGATCGCCGGTAGCTTCCCCTTCTCCTTCGCCGGCCGTGCCAGGTACCCGCGCCCCTTGCCGTATCCTTTGGGCGAGTCGAACTCGAGCGACTCGACCTTGATGCGATCGTCGTTCGCCGCCACGACCGTCGCAGCGAAGTTGGGGCTGAGCTGATCGAGCAGCATCGCCGCCGTCACGCCGCCGACGGCGTACTTCGCCGCCTTCTCGAGGAAGACGCGCCGGTCGATGATCCCGTGCACGTACGCGTCGAAGAGAGAGAGCACTTCCTGATCGAAGTCGTGGGCGGTCTTACGGAGCATCGGAGGAACCTCCAGAGGGGACAGCTTCCGAAACTCGCAGCTCAGGTTTCGGAAGCTGTCCCCTCTTTCTTGATGGCGTCGTAGTAGTGATTCTCTCCCTCGTCCTCGTACTCGTCGAGGACGGTCAGGCCGTTCACGGAAAGGAACCTTCGGTACGCCTCGGCACCGAGCGAGCGCGACTCCAGCCCGGTCATGGCGTCGCTCCAGGTCTGCACTTGCGGTGGCGAGGTAAAGAGCAGCCGCCCTGCTGGCGTGAGCGCGTCCGCCATCCGGCGGATCACCGCTTCCTGCACTGAGGGCTCCAGGAGGAACATCAGGCCCCAGCTCAAGACGGCGTCGAACGTCCGGCCGAAGAAGCTCGACTCCTCGGCCGGCTCGCAAACGACGGGGACCTCGGGGAACCGCGACTGGAACGCCGCGACGAACGACGGCGCGGCATCGACCGCGTAGACCGACAGCCCTTCGTCGAGCAGCGTCTCCGTGGTCGGAATTCCGGTGCCGCACGCGACATCGAGCACCGTTGCGCCCGGCGGCAATCCTCGCGCCCACCGCCGGATGAACGTCGCGCCGATGCGCGACGACTGCGGCCCACCGCGCCCCGCGATGAACTCGGCCGCGACCCCTTCGTAGCCGTTCGAGCGATCCATGGATGGATCCGGCCGATCAGACTTCGTGGACCCGCTTGATCTCCACGAGATCCGCTTCGGTGAAAGCGTTGAGCTTGATGATGCGCGCCTCGGCGCGGAAAGGCGTCGGCACGATCAACATCGCCTCGTCCTTGTCCTTCACCTCGACCGTCATCCACGCGGAGTGCTCTCCGTCCTTGCAGCCCCAGTCGGCGTGGGTCAGGAAGTGCGAGCCGGTGCGATGGAACACCTCGATCGCATGCACGCAGTCCTTGAGCGTCGCCTTGTGGGGTACCTCGATGAGAAAGCGCGCCATCGTCCGTCTCCTCCGAGCCACGGCCTCGTTCTCGATTCAAGTCCGGGTATCCCCAAGGGTACCCCGGTTTTCTCGAGAGCGGGACTCTCTGACTCAGTCGAACTCGACGATCTCCGGTTCGACGTTGGCGCTGTGGCTCTTGGCCTCCAACCGGGCCGGCTCGGCCTCGTCGAAGCACTGCCCGACCCACTCGCAATCGCATCGCGCGACGTAATAGGGCGGCGGCGAGAGCGTCACATGCCATACCTCGACGCGGCACGGCTTCGGAGTCTTGGTCGATCCGAAGAGCTTGCCCAAGAAGCTCATCGTGTGTGCGGTCCCGACGCGCGCGGCCTCATGCGCGCTTCGCCGCGGATTGAGGATCTCCGAGGCGTCGATTCAACGCAGCCGCTTCTCGCGCAAGCTTGCGCGCCTTCGCAGGAGAGATCGTCTCACCCTCCTTGAGCTCGAGCGTCGCCATCTCGTACTTGCCGCCGCCCTTGAGGCGAGGCTCGATGGCGGTCAGGCGTTGCCCGCGCCAAAAGCCGAAGAGCACTCTCTTCTCTTCCGCGCGGATCAGGAGGACGGGACCGTTCGAGAGATAGACGAGATGCCCCCACTTCAGCGTCTCCTCGAATCGCGCGGCGCTGCCCACTGCCTTGCGAAGGGACGTGACCAAATCGTGCCGCCAGCCGGAGAGATCGCTCACGTAGTCGTCGGGAGTCGCAGCGGAGGTCTTCATTTTCATGATCGTTAGGTTAACGCAAGCGCTCGAGTCGGTCGCCGACGCCGCCGCGACAGGTAAGGGCCGATCGAGAGAACGTCCGCCGGCCTTCCGATCGCGAACGCGGCGAAGCACAGCGCCGGCACGAGATGATCGAGCGATGCGCCGAGGTACTTCCACGCGGCGACGCCCGCGCCGGGATAGTTTGACGCGAACAGGAGCGTCATCATGTAGATGAACCCGCAGACGCTCGCCGTGCGCACGAGGAGTCCGAGCGTGAGCGAGAGCCCGATCGCAAGCTCGCCGTACGCGACGAGAAAGGCGATCGCGGTTCCGTGATCGAGCACGAACCCCTGAAGGATCGGCACCATGAACGGATACGCGCCGTCCTTGATGAACTCGTTGATCCAGTGCTGAAACCCGCCACCGAGCGTGAACTCCGCCGCGAAGACCTTGTACTCGCCGAAGAAGAGAAAGAGAACCCCGACGGCGATCCGCAGCAGGGCCAGGGCGAGCGCGTTGCGGTCCGAGCGCATCGCCCGCTCAGGCCGTAGCGCCACGCGCATAGCTCGGCTCGTCCTCCGCGTGCTCGAACAGCGTCGACCGCGCCGCGTTTTGATTGAACCACACTGCGGCGGCGACCTCGATCACACCGATGGGGAACCACCACACGGCTCGCAGTGGCGATGGCTCGCTCTCCGACGTCGCGAGAGCCATGGCGAGCCACCCGGCGGCGAAGCTGATGACGCTCGCTCCACCCGCGATGCCCATGACCCACGCCCAGACACGGACCAGAATGACCTGGGAGTAGTGACGAGAGAGCAGGGCGATCAGCGTCAGGCTCTGGAGCACGATCGGTATCGCGGCGAGCCAGCGACCCCAGGCCAACGCCAGGAGGTTCACGACCAAGAGTCCGACGAGAACGACTCCGAGAGCGACCGGGTACGCCCGGTCGGCGTAGCCGACGACGCGTCCTCGTTGCGCGAGCGATCGCCTCTCGCCGCGACGCTCGAGCGCGGCGAGCCGGGATTGCCGTGGGAATTGCGCAAGTCGAGCATCGATCTCGGCGAACTCGCCGGACCCCGCGGCGACGATCCGCTTCCTTGCGTCGAGGAGATCGTCCAGAGTGTGGACGTTCGCCCGGTCACCTGAACCGGTCATCGCTGCCCGGCCGTCATTCGGTCGATGGCTTCGCCGCCGCTGCGCGGAGCTCCCGCTCGCGCTCCGATCCCGGCTCCACGGCTTCGAACGCGAGGTAGATCGCGAAGCCCTCGCGAGGTGGCTCGATGAGCCGGCTCGACTTCAAGCGATCGGCGATGCACTCCATCGTCTTGTCCTCGGGGCTGACGAGCACCGCGACGGGGTAGCCGTTCGCGCCGATGCTCAGGGCGATCACGAGCTTTTCGTCAGCCTCGGCGGACCGCCTGATCGAGAGGCAGCTCTCGTCGGCGGCATCGAGCGCCACCATCCACTGATTGGTGAAGAACCGCGCCAGGTAGGCCTTGCCGTCCAGCGTCGCGGCGTCTTTCGCCGCTTGATCCTTGAGCTGCTCCAACGTGACGGGTCCTTGGGCATGCGAGGCTCGTACGGCGGTCGCGACCACGACGCCCACGACAAGTGCCACGATTCTCCGCATGGCTCACTCCTTTCGACGCGGCGACTCCTTCCTCTAGAGTACGCCCGGCGCCGTCAACCATGAACGTGCTTTCAGGAGGGGTTCGGCGGAATTTGCGTCGCTGGACCCGCATCCTGGCTCACGTTCGGCGCGAACAGGTTCTTGACGATGAAGTGGGTCACGGCTCCGCCCAACTCGTAGACACCGAACAGCGGCAGCATCATGAAGAACGTGACCGGTGCGTACAGGAAGACCGAATGCTCTCCGGAGATCGCCTTGGATCGATAGGACTGGAACCCGGAAGCGAACTGCTCGGCCGTTTGATTGCGCGCGATCTCCGCCTTGTGATGCGTGCTGACCGCCAGCGCGATGCCGAAGACGACGGCGAGCAGCACAATCGCCAAGAGCTTTCCGAACGCTCGACTCACCGTGCTCGTCGTGATGGCGATCATCGGTTGTTCGTTCATGGACCGTCCCCCCTTTCGCCTCTTATATCGCGAATCGCTGTCTCGATCTCGGGGGTCGCTCAGTCAGTCTTGCGCTCGGGATACTGCGGCAAGCCGTCCAGGATGTCGGCCCAAGGCGCCCTGGATGCCACGAAGGTGTGGAACTGTGGCCGGATTCCCGGGTCGCCATCGACCGTGCCCAGCCGGATCGAGACCTCGGGGCCGTCGGGCCACGTGCCGCCGAAGAGGCTCGAGCCGCAGGCGACGCAGAACGCCTTGACCGCGCCGCCCTCCGGCCGGAAGACGCGAACGAGCTCTGCTCCCGCGATCAACGTGAAGTGTTCTCGCCGCACGCGCCCCTGGGCGGACGCTGCGGCGCCGGAGTGCTTGCGACACCTCGTGCAGTGGCAGTAGCTCGCGCGAAGGAACGGACCTCGCACTTCGTAGCGCACGCCGGCGCAGAGACAGCCGCCCGTGATGACGTCGCTCATTGGGTGCGCACGCGATCGACCACGAACCGGATCGCTCCGAGCACGAGCTGCGGCTCGTCGTCCTGGATGTGGTGGCCGCTTCGGGTCGTCTCGATGTGCTCGCCGTTGCGCGACTGCCGGAACCACTCGTCGTGCATGGCGCGCCACGCTTCGTGCCCGGCTGCCGTTTGATTCACGGTCTGCGGATTGGGATCGACCTTCATGCTGGTGAGCACGGCAATGGGGATGTCCGGCAGGGGCTTCATCCCCTCGACCGCGCCGGCCGCTTGGATCCGCATCGTTTCACGCGTCTCGGCGGCTTCGGCACCCTTCAGGGTCTTGAGCTTCTCCTCGAAGAACGAACGGAACGCCGCCGGGTACGTGCCGTCGAGCTTGCCCCAACGTTGGACCTGCTGCTCGTGCGTCGCGTCGATGAGCACCAGGCCCGCGACTTCCGCCGGATACTCCGACGTGTAGAGGCGAACGATGAGCCCGCCGAACGAGGCACCGACGAGCACGTAGGGCGGCTTGACCTGGAGCCGCGCGAGCAGAGCGTGAAGCTCGGCCACCGCCGCGTGAAGCGTGAAGTCGTGCGGGCCGGGCTCCGACCGTCCGATCCCCGCCCGAGAGTACGCGACGACCGTGCTCAGCTCCGCCGCCGCCGGCGTGATCTGCGACCAGGTCTCGAGCTCGTTGCCCAGGCCGCCGACGAGGACGATCGCGGGCGCGCCCGCGCCGGCCCGCAGCGTGTCGAGACGGTAGCCGCCTACGTCGACCAGCTCGGCCGCAGGGGCGGCGAAGACCGCCGAGACGACGGTCAGGGCGCCGAAGATGATCGACTTTCGCATTCCTCAGCGCCGCGCTTTCGGCTTCGCTTTCTTTGCCGCTGACGTCTTCGTTCCGGCCTTCGGCTTCAGCGTGGCGACGTACGCATGGCTGGCGACGAAGTAGGGCTTCAGCTCGCGCGTCTTTAAGAGCAGCGCATCCGGCACGACGACGTACTCCGGTTGCACGACGCCGTAGTGGGAGGCCAGCTTCGTTCGATACTTCTTGAGAAACGCTTCGCGCGCGACCTCCGGCAGACGCAGCGCCACCGTGCCGTCCTTGTGCAGGGCGCTGAACATGTGACCGCCCAGCGACGTGTAGGGCACGGTGTCGCCTTTGCGCTCGACGCCGGGCACCGTCGCGAGGAGGGCGTCGTAAAGCGCGAGAGCGGCCGTTCGGTCCATGACCCCTTCCTACTTCAATGCGTCGAACCCTGGCTGCGGACGATCATAGCCCGACCCGGCGCTCCTCAGAGCTGTACGTGATGCCGACTCCGGCGCGAAGGGTCTGACCGACGACGCAGCAGGCCTCCGAAACGCGGAGCAATCGCGCGATCTCGGACGGGCCGCCGTTCGCCAGGCTGATTGCGGTGCGCACGCGCATCGCTTGGAAGCCGACCTGCACGCCGCCCATCGCCAAGGATCCTCGCAAGTCGACGTCACCTTCGACCGACACGGTCAGCGTGGCGATCTTAAGACCCATCGCGTTGGCAACCATACGCACGGTGAGCTCGAAACAGGAGCAGAGCGCCGCGCTCAGCACATCGCCGGGGGTCGCGTCGTCGTGCGGGCCGCCGTGCCCGCGATGCGTGGCGACTCTCGTCGGATGGGTAGATCCCTGCGCCGAAACGATCGCGTGAAACGGATCGGCGACATCATGACCTGCGGAGACGGCGCGATCGACGACCATGGCGCAGGAAGGATCGCTCTTGTAGCGAGCTCGCAGGGGCGCTTGCAGTTCACGGACGCTCGTCATGCTGCCTCCTCATGCAGGGAGGCTCTCGCCTCCATCACTTCGCCGGCAGCCCACTCGCGAAAGCAACGGCGACGTCGATCCACTTCCTCAGCTGCGCCTCGGTCTTGATGCCGGCGGGCTTTACCAAGATCCAGCCTTTCATCGCGCGCCCGGTGAGGTCGAAGGGGCGTGTGTGAGCCCGCGCGAGGGCGGTGTCCGTCTCTTCGGGAGGGAGCCGCACGATGAGCTCGGTGCCGTGAATGCCGACGCACATGTTGCCGTTCAGGAGGAATCCGATCCCCCCGAACATCTTTTTTTCCGACACACCTCGCCGAGCGAGCGAGCCGCGAATGCGTTCCGCCGACCGTTCGTCGAATGCCATGGCCGGGTCCTCTCGTTACCGAGGCTACCACCGGCAACCGTGTCAGAGCCGCTTCAACGCCTCTTTCACCTTCTCCATGTTCGGCCCTGCCCGGGCCCCCTCGTAGAAGGAAAGGTCCTCGTCGATTCCGACCAACTGCTGCTCATGGCTTTCGCGAAGCGCTCTTCGCCGGCGCCTGCGCGAACTCCTTCTCGAACCGCGACAGGAGGAAGTTCCACCCTGTTTCGTGCTTGCGGCCGCGCTCGTCGTCGGGCAGGCCGCGGTGGACGATCGTCAGGTTTGTGCCGCCGTCGCATGGCTCGAAGGTCACCGAAACGGTCGTCTCGATCCCATGCGTGTATTCGGACATCCACGTGTGCTCGACGGACCTCGGCCGATCGACGGCGACAAACCTTCCGAAATGGCCGAGGAGCTCCCCCGGCAACGTGAGGGGCATCACCCCCGTGTGCTCCTGCGCCGCCTTCTGCTCCATTCCGAAGTAGAACATCCCGTCGACGGCGAGATTCATCAGCGCCTTCCGGGCGTCGTGCCACGGTCCGCCGGGGAACGCCGGGTCGAACCACACGTCGAACACTTCATCGACGGGACCGGGAATGAGTCGCGAGATCGTCAGGTCCATGCGCTTCATTTTCGTTTCCTCTTTTCCTCGAAGAACCGCTCGATGCGATCGAGCCGTTCGGTCCAGAACCGTTCCATCCGAGATGCCCAGTGCGTGACCTCGCGCAGGGGCTGGGGATCGAGCTCGATCGTGTGCTCGCGACCTTGCCGCGTCCGCCGCACGAGACCGGCGGCCTCGAGCACCTTGATGTGCTTCGACACGGCATTGAGCGTCATGTCGAACGGCGCCGCGATGTCGGTGACGCGGGTCGGGCCTCGCGTCAGACGCTCGACGATCGCCCGCCGCGTCGGGTCCGCCAGCGCGATCCAGGCTGATTCGGTGGCTTGGCTCATCATTCAACCTACAGGTTGAATAATACGGTGCGAGAAAGACCCTGTCAAGAGTCCGGGTGCGAGGTGTCATCGGGGCGTGACCCTGAGCCCCGTCGGGGCCTACGTACCGCTGCGGTTCCTCGTAGAGGCCTAACTCGTTATCGACGGGAGTCGTCGAGGTACGCGGTACCGTTCATCTGTGACCGCGGGGAGCGAGCCAGGGTACTCCTCGTAGGGAGTCCGCGACGAGCCAGCCGGCCGCGGTCAGAATCCAGGACTCGACGATCTCGTCCCATTGCGAAGCATCGGGGCCGGCGACCAGCACGGGCCCCCACACGAGCAGTGTGAAGAGGCCCATCTCCAGCGTCGAGAGCGCGGCGGCCAGGCGAGTGAAGACACCGCCGACAAGCGCGAGGCCGGCCGCCACGAAGGCGGCCCCCGTGAAGTATGCCCACGCGACGTGCCACGGCAGCCAGCTCGGCACCATCCCGACCGTGCGCTCGAAGAACGTGAAGTGGGCGATGCCGAACGGGATCAAGCCGAGGCCGTAGAGCACGCTCGCGATGCGCGCGTTCCGCTTGACGAACGCCAGCGTCCACGTACCGCCCAGCATGACCGCGCTCTCACCGCAAACCCACCAGGCTCCCGAGTCCGTCGGGGCGCGGAAGAGAAGCGGCACCCGGAAGAGGAGCACCCAGAGAATCAGGTAACCGAGCAAGACGCGGGACGCGATGACCTCCGTGCGCCGCCAGAAGAGACTCAGGCCGCACGCCAGCGAAATGAGCACACAGAGCCAGACCACGCCGATCCGCGCGGGGAAGCCTGCCGGCACGCCCGTCCACACCGGAGTGAAGTCCCGCCGTACCAGCCCCGTGATCCCGAGCGTGAGCAGGCCGATGGCGAAGACGACGCGAGCCATCTTCGTCACTTGCGCGGCTCGAGGACGGTCGCCTGATCGCTGACGAACCAAACAAGACGACGCCTCACGTCGACGAGCTCCTTTTCACTCGGTTCCCTGGTGCGTTGAGAGCAAGGCCATCAAGATCGCTGTCTCCGCGAGAAGCCGTTTTCCCGCTGCAACGGCCAGTTGGACCGCGTCGCTCGGTTCAGACAGCAAGTTCACCCTTTTGCGCTGGGTTTTCTGGGTCGAGTGGCTTACCAGACACAAGGTGGATGTGGAGGTGCTGGTTGCTCTGGTATGAGCCGCCGTTGGTGATCACCTTGTAGTTCGACTCGGTGAACCTCTGCTCCTTGATGATGCGAACCACGACCCGAAACAACTCGGCGAAGAGGCCAGGATCCTCAACCTCGACGAGGTTGCGCACGTGCTTCTTCGGGATGACCACGATGTGGGTCTCCCAGCTTTGGAACACGTGATGGAATGCGAGGACATTCTCGGTCTCCGCCACCACCTGGACGGGAACGCGTCCGGTCAAGATGGAATCGCAGTAGTAGTCGTCGCTCATCGCTCGTCCGTCCAACATCGCGCGTAGCCCGCGCGCGCCGAGCGGCGAGGCGCTTGCGTTCTTTGCAAGCGCCGTGACGCGAGAGTGCGGCGGGTAGAGCGCGTAGTTGGACGGCGCCGTGTCATTGTTTTTCGGCCCCCGCCAATTTGACAACCCATCCGGGACGGAGCGCTAGTACGCAACCGATTACCAATGTGACCGACCAAAAGGCGACACTATCGGTTGCGATGCCGAGGCCGTCGACAACACTGGACACGGCCACCGACGCCAGTGCGCCAAGAGACGCGGCCGACACAAGGAGACCGACGGCGACAATCACAGACGGGAAGATGCTCCCAAGGTCGCCCTGAGTCGCGGGCACATCGGGCACCGCAACGCAGTGCAAGACAAGCCATCTCCGCGCCAGGATGACCGCCAGGCCGAGCAACGTCATGACGCTCCCCGCGATCGCGGCCGGGTGCCACAGGTCGATTAGAGTAGGCCGCGGACCGGGCACGAGCGCGGAAGGCATTGACTTCGCGCTTTCAATGCTCGACCCAGCCACCGCATAACCGACGATGATGATGCCAAGCCCGAACACAGCGGTCACTACCCCGATGAGACCGATGATCGCGATCGCTGCGCGGTCGGACACCGTGGTATTCATAGCGACTCGTCCGTCCAACGTTCGCGTTCAGCCGAGCGCCGAGCGGCGCGGCGCGTGCCGCGGTATGCACGCGCCGTGACGCGAGAGTGCGACGGCTGCAACGCGCTGTTAGGCGGACCGTTGAGGGGACGCATGGGTTCCGTGCACCCGAAGTGACGCTCGCAGTCCGGAGCTGAGTTGCTGCGGATTATCATGGCGACCGCCGAGCCCTTGTGGCCAAGTAAAGTAGCCCTAGCCATACAGCCGCATACACAGCCCAGTTTACGGCGACCGCAGTGATCGCCCAGGCCCCCGGAGATGTACCGTGAACACCCTCCGGAAATACAAGGGATGCGGCAACACCTCCCGGAAGACAAAGTGCGTCTGTGATGCTGACGCGAGTCTCGCTGTAGGGAAGGTGATCTGACAATCGGATCAGCCAACCAGTGGCCACCGCGAGAACAACCGCAATCAGGAATTTCTTCATCAACGGCCCCCGCTTCCGCGCTCACCGCGACCACCAGATTACTGCCGCGAGTAGAACTGCTGTGAGGAGGAGAGACACAAGTCCGAACAGTCGGACTTGTCGGGAGCATTTCGAGCAGACAGCGGCCGGCCACCACGTGGAGCGCGTTGCAAGCAAGAAACCGATGCCGCCGATGACACCCACTACACCGCGTGACTCTTCTGACTTCGCTTCTCCGCAGTTCGCACAAGTAAACATCTGACTGTCTCAGGTTCCGCCTAACGCCCAGCGTAACGCGCGCGCCCGGCGGCAACGCGCTTGCCGCCTTTCGCAAGCGCGGTGACGCCGGAGTGCGACGCGTTCACGCGGTAGTTAGACAGCGAGCTAACGTTGGCCTCCCTTCGCTTCACGACGACCTCGGCGCATCCGGCGTGGCAACCGGCTTTGTTCCTTTTTGCAAAGAGGCAGTTCCAAGTACGCCAATGAAGACGATCAGGAACGCGTCGAGCAGCACCGTGGGATAGTGATGCGTTGCGACTCTGACGTATGCGGCAGCGAGACCCTGGGCCACCCACAAGGCAATCGCGCACGGCAAGTTGCCCTTGTACATGCCGTAGCCCAAGGCGCTCGTCACAATCGGAAATGACACGGTGAGGATGTTCGGGCTCATCGCGTTCGTGGCAAGTTGAAATACTGAAGCCGCAATAGTCAGAGCGGCCCCAAGAACGCCAGTCCAAATGAAGGACCGCGCCTGAGATTCGCTTAGGTTCATTGGTCGGAGCATTCGTCTCTAGGTTCTCTCGCTGTCTAACGCCCGCGTTCAGCCGGGCGCCGAGCGGCGCGGCGCTTGCCGCCTTGTGCAAGCGCCGTGACGCGAGAGTGTGGGATCTTCCCTCGATTCGGTAGACACACGCAGGTGATCTACGCGGCTCCCTTTTCATAGTCAACTGGTGATTGATAAGACAGTGCGGAATGAAGACGCTTGCGGTTGTAGTAGCTG
>DASUCV010000009.1:300000-432043 GCA_036275915.1 Candidatus Polarisedimenticolaceae bacterium
CGCGCTCGACGCGTCGATCGCCGCCGCCGCCGGGCTCTTCGCGCGCGCGACCGCGCCGATCCCGCTCGTCGTTCCCGGCGCGAGCACGAAGATCTCCGTGGAGATCGTCCTGCAGCGTCCGGCGGGACTCACGCTGACGAGTGTGAAGTTTCCCGACGGGTCGTCCCAGGATGTCAACGCGACCCTCGTCGCGAACGACGAGAAGCGCGTCGAGCACGACACCCGTGTTGCGGAGACGACTCCCCTCTCGATTCCGTATTGGCTCAGAGGGGACAGTGCCGCACTACGGGACAGTCCCCTGGGGTTGCCTCGCGACCCTGCCCCGCTCCAGGTCGTAGCGAGCTTCTCCGCGAAGGCGGGGACGTTCGATCTCCGGCTTCCTGTGGTGTACGCGTGGACCGACCCGACGCGGGGCGAGCGTCTGCGCGAAGTGTTGATCGCGCCGCCGGCGACGGTGACCCCGGTTCGAGCGGCGTCGATGTCGCTCAACGGGAAGCCGGCCCCCGTGGCCCTGAGGGTCCGCGCGGCGCAGGACAATGTGAAGGCCAGCGTGAGCCTCCCCGTTCCCGCGGGCTGGAAGGTCGATCCGGCCTCGGTTCCCGTCGAGCTGGCGAAGGCCGGCGACGAGAAGACCGCGCGCTTCGCGGTGACGCCTCCGGCCGGCGCCGCCTCGACCGTGCTCGCGCCCGTGCTCGACGGCTCGGGTCCGGCCGTCCGCGAAGACGTCATCGACTACCCGCACATCCCTGTTCAGGACGTGCTGCAGCCGGCGCGTGTGCGCGTCGCTCCTCTCGCCGCCGAGGTGCCCGGCGGCGTCATCGGCTACATCGAGGGATCCGGCGACAGCGTGGCCGACGACCTCGCCCATCTCGGGATGCGCGTCGAGCTCCTCGACGACGAAGCGCTCCGTAGCGCCGATCTCTCTCGCTTCCACGCGATCGTCGTCGGCATCCGCGCGTTCAACACGCGCGCCGGCCTGCGGGCCCAGCAAGACCGGCTGATGAAGTACGTCGAGGACGGCGGTACCGTCGTCGTGCAATACAACACGCAGAGCCGCCTGGGGCCGCTCGACGGACGCGTCGGCCCCTACCCGCTGACGATCGGCCGCGGCCGCGTCACCGACGAGCGCGCGACGATGACGCCGCTCGTCGCCGACCATGAGCTGTTGACCCGGCCGAACAAGATCGGGCCGTCGGACTTCGACGGGTGGGTGCAAGAGCGCGGCCTCTACTTCGCGGACACCTGGGATCCCAAGTACACGCCGATCTTCTCCGCCGCCGATCCCGACGAGAAGCCGCTCGAGGGAAGCCTGCTGTTCGCCAAGTACGGCAAGGGGCGCTACGTCTTCACCGGCCTCGCCTTCTTCCGCCAGCTTCCGGCGGGAGTGCCCGGCGCGTACCGGCTCTTCCTCAACCTGATCGGCACCGCGCCGTGACCTCCGGCGACGGGCAGGAGGAGAAGCCGCCCGTCCTCGGGTCGTGGCGGAACGTGTACCTGCTCGTCGCGGCCGTGCTCTTCGTCCTGATCGGCCTGTTCTACGCGCTCACCCGCTGGGCGTCATGAGCGGCCTCGACTGGGCGGTCCTCGTCGGCACGATCGCGCTCGTCGTCTCCTACGGCGCGTGGAAGACGCGCGGCGCCCGCGACATGGCCTCGTACTTCCGCGGCGACTACAGCCTGCGCTGGCCGACCATCGGCCTCTCGATCATGGCCACGCAGGCCAGCGCCATCACCTTCCTGTCGACCCCCGGCCAGGGCTTCCAGGACGGCATGCGGTTCGTGCAGTTCTACTTCGGCCTGCCGCTCGCGATGATCGTGATCGCGGCGGTGTTCGTGCCGATCTACCACAAGCTCAAGGTCGTGACGGCGTACGAGTATCTCGAGAGCCGCTTCGACGTGCGCGTGCGCTATCTCGGTGCCCTGCTCTTCCTGCTGCAGCGCGGGCTCGCGGCCGGCATCACGATCTACGCGCCGGCGATCATCCTGAGCACGATCCTCGGGTGGCCGCTCCAGATGACGATCCTGGCGCTCGGCGCCGTCGTCATCGTCTACACCGTGGTCGGCGGCACGGCGATGGTGAGCGAGACCCAGAAGCACCAGATGGTCGTCATGATGGGCGGCCTCGCGGTCGCGCTCGGGCTGATCCTCTCCAAGCTGCCCGCCGGCGTGACGACCCTCGGCGCCGTGCGTCTGGCCGGGGTGCTCGGGCACATGAACGTCGTCGACTTCCACGTCGACCCCAACACGCGCTACACGTTCTGGTCCGGCATCACCGGTGGCTTCTTCCTGGCGATGGCCTACTTCGGCACCGATCAGTCGCAGGTGGGGCGCTACCTCTCGGGCCGATCGGTCACCGAGAGCCGCCTCGGCCTGCTCTTCAACGGCCTCTTCAAGGTGCCGATGCAGTTCGTCATCCTCTTCATCGGCGTCATGGTCTTCGTCTTCTACCTCTTCGTGCGCCCGCCGGTCTTCTTCAACGCCCCCGTGCTGGCGAAGGTGGCGGCCGGGCCTCACGGCCCCGAGCTCGCCGCGCTCGAGCACCGCTACGACGACGCATTCGAGGCACAGCGCGCGGCAGCGACGGCGTTCGCCTCCGCCGGAGGTCAGGACCGCGACGCCGCGCGGACCGAGCTTCAGTCTGCCGCCGCTCGCGCCGCGGACATTCGCGCCGAGGCCAAGGCGCTCATCAAGCGCGCGTCACCCGAGACCGACACGAAAGACACCGACTACGTCTTCCTGAGCTTCGTCCTCCGCTACGTTCCCTCGGGCCTCGTCGGCCTGCTGCTCGCCGCGATCCTGTGCGCCTCGATGAGCGCGACGTCGAGCGAGCTCTCGGCCCTCGGCTCGACGACGACGAGCGATTTCTTCAAGCGGCTACGGCCGCGAGCCTCGACGCCGCATCAGGATCTCGTGGCGTCGAAGCTGTTCACGGCCGCTTGGGGAGTGATCGCGATCAGCTTCGCGAACGTCGCCGGCCTCATCGACAATCTGATCCAGGCCGTCAACATCCTCGGATCGATCTTTTACGGAACGATGCTCGGCCTGTTCGCCGTGGCGTTCTTCGTCAAGCGTGTCTCGGCGACCCCGGTTCTCATCGCGGCCGTCGTGGCGCAGGTCACCGTCCTCGTGCTGTTCTTCACGTCGGACATCGGCTTCCTCTGGTACAACGTCATCGGCTGCGGGATCGTCGTCGTGCTTTCGTCGGCGATCGAGTCGATACGGCCCACCGCCCCATAGAAGGCGCGCCCGATCGTCGACGCTACTTTCCGGCGCGGTTCAGGATCAGCGGCAGCGAGGCGGGTCCCTGCTTCCAGACCCCCACGATCTGATGCTTGTCCTTGTCGAGCTTGCCGTCGTACTTGCATCCGCACAGATCGATCGTCAACTGCACGTCTTGCTCCGTGATGGAGATGGAGCTGATCGTAATTCCCGTGGCTTTCTGATCGGGGCTGTCCATCGTTCCCGTCAGCTTGCCGTCCTTGTCCTGCGTCAGATGAAAGACGACGTGCAGCAATCCGTTGCCGGTGTCGATCGCCCCTTGCCAGTCACCGATCAGCTCGGAACCGGTCGGCGCCGCGCCCACGGCAGGCCCGAGCATGGCGACGAGAGACGTCAAGAGGGCGAACGCGGCGCGAACGTTTCGTAGTCTTCTCACTCTGTACCTCCCATGGATTGATCGGCCGTTGCCTCGGCCGGTGAAGGGAATGAAGCAAGTCTGGAACCGCCGGTTATTCACGGCGCACTCGATGGCATGGAGCGTCGAACGCGGCGAAGCCACCACTTGGCGATGCGATCGACGGCGTACTTGATCGCCAAGCCCGCGATGACGAGGACCGGAACGAGCCACCATCCGCGAATCTCCCTTGACGCCGAAGGCGCGGCGCCCACGCCGGCGGAAACGAAGAGCTCGTGGACGGCTTCACGCCAGACCGAGATGACGGTGGCGTACCCGATCACGTAGAGCAGGGTGGCGGTCGATCGACCAACGCGTGTTCGGCTCGCGTGCCTCAACCCCTGCAGGATCACCAGGGGAGACCCGCTGCATTCCGCTTGAAGCATGGCGTTCTCGGCCCGGTAGGTCATCGCCAGGTCGACGGGGTCGCCAAGCGAGCGGATCGCCTCCGCGACGTCGGAGCCTTCCGCTTCGGAGAGCTCCGTGATGTGACTACGGATCTCCCGGAGGATGTCCTCGATCTCGGACTCGGGCAGGCCGCGGAGCGCCGCCCGCAGCCGCGCTATGAAGCCGTCGATGTGAGCCGTCATCTAGCGCTTCTCCTTCAATAGAGGAGACAGCAGGTCTCCCAGGCTGGACGCGAAGGCCGTCCACATCCGGGCCATCTCGACGGCGCGCCTGCGTCCGGCCGTCGTCAGCCGGTAGTACTTGCGCGGGTGGCCGGCATCGGCTTCAACCCATTCCGACTCGAGAAGCTCTTCCGCCTTGAGGCGCGCGAGCAGCGGATAGACCGTTCCCGCCGAGAGGGCCATGTCGGAGTCGCTCTCCAAGCGCCGGAGAATCTCGAGGCCGTAGAGCCTCTCGGGCCAGAGGATTCCGAGTATGGCCAGCTCCAGGCATCCCTTGCGGAGCTGAACCTCCCACCTATCGATGTGGGAACTCGTCGCTCTTGTCGCCATGCACGATAGTATGTAATGCGATACATAATACGTCAAGAGATTTCGTGGAAATTCTGGTGGAACGAAGTCGCATCGAGCACCGTACTTGCCCGGCCCGCGCACCCGACCGACAATTCGAAGGGAAGGAGCCACGTGATGCGCTTCAAAGTTCTGGCTACCAGTTTGGCGTTTCTCGCCGTGGGGATCTCCTCGCCGCTTCTCGCGGACGACACATCCTCGAAGCCGACAGAGAACAAGGTCGACAAGGGCGCACACACCGCCGCGAACACGACGGCCGAGGCCGCGAAGACGGGCGGTAAGACGGCGGCCGAGGGAGCCAAGACCGGAGGGAAGACCGCAGTCAAGGCGGTCGAGACCGGCGGCAAGACCGCCGGTGCGGCCCTCGAGCTCGCGGGCCACGCCACGGTGGAAGGCGTGAAGACCTTCGGCCATGCGACCGCCGGCTTCTTCACCGGAGGCCCGGACAAGGCGGCGTCGGAGTGGCACGCCGGCGCGGCGAAGACCAAAGCGGTCTCGAAAGCGGGCGCGGCGGAGACGAAGCAGACCGCGAAGGCCGGCGGCTCCGCGACGGGCGCGACGGCGCACTCCGGCGCGGCGAAGACCAAGAGCGTGGCCAAGGCCGGAGCGGAACAGACGAAGGCCGCCGCCAATCATTGAGGCGAACCCAGCCGATTGCGCTCGAGGCCGTGCGCCGCTAAGGTTCCTTCGTGGAGGAATCGCGATGGCGGAAGGGACTCGAAAGAACGCGGCTGACCTCGGATGGCAAGAAATCAAGGTGGGCACGGATGCGCGCTCGCAGGTCTTGATCGGGCCGGATGACGGTGCGCCTAATTTCGCGATGCGCCGCTTCCGGATGGAGACCGGCGGAGGGATGCCGCTTCACCGCAATGCCGTCGAGCACGAGCAGTTCGTACTACGAGGACGCGCGCGGGTCCGGGTCGGAGACCGCGTTTACGAAGTCAAGCCGGACGACGTGCTCCTCATCCCGGCCGGGGTCCCGCACAACTACGAGGTGATCGAGGGACCGTTCGAGTTCCTGTGCATGGTGCCGAACCTGCCGGATCGTATCGAGATCCTCACCGAGGAACGCCCGCCCCGCTAAGAGTCGAATCGGCGATTTCCTTCCGTTCAACGTGATCGTGAACTGGCCGGCGCTGATCCGTTAACGGGGCTGCCGCGGTGTCCGGCGTGGGAAGAGGCGGTCGTCGGGGCGCATGTACGGATCGTCGCGGGCTGTCGTAAGATCCGGCCAACCGCATAACGGTCAGGAGAGCATATGAAGAAAATGGTGGTCGTTTTGTGTTTCGTCGCCCTCGCAGCATCAAGGTCCATGACCTTCGCCAACGGCGCAACCGACATGATGAACTCGGCTCTCGGAAAGGACCTCGGCTCGGTCGTCGCCAAGCAGTTCGGATTGACGAGCGACCAGTCCAAGGGTGGCATCGGTGCGATCCTCGGCCTCGCGAAGGAGAAGCTCACCTCGAACGACTTCGACAAGATCGCCGCCGCCGTGCCCGGCGCGGACAAGTACGTCGCCAAGGCCAAGAAGATGGGCCTGCTCGACAAGCCCCTCGAGAACAAGGACGGGCTCAACGCTGCGCTCGCTAAGGCCGGGATTCCGAAGGAGAAGTCGGGCGATTTCCTCACAACGGTCACCCAGATGATCAGCAACGTCGGGGGGGACGAGGTCAAGAAGCTGATGGCGAGCGTCGTCGGCTAGCTCTCTAGTCTGAACTACCCAGCTGTGGTGCCGGAGGCTGGGCTCGAACCTGCACTCCCTTGCGGGAGCCCTTGCCGGCCCGATCCCTCGTTCCGTCGGGAGGACCGATGGCCGATAGTCTCGTTCGCCAGCAATCCGCTCTACGCACGGCGCTCGCCGGACTGATCGGCAACGTGCTGGAATGGTTCGACTTCGCGGTCTTCGGCTACTTTGCCAGCGACATAGGTCATCAGTTCTTTCCAAGCTCCAGCCCGACGCTGCAGCATCTCTTGACGTACGGCACCTTCGCGATCGGGTTCTTCGCGCGTCCGGTCGGCGGGCTGGTCCTCGGCCGCATCGGCGATCGCATAGGCCGCAAAGCGTCCTCAGTCTCTCGATTGCTCTGATGGGGGGGGCGACGCTGATGCTCGGCATGTTGCCGACGTACGACCAGATCGGTCTGGCCGCGCCGCTCCTCTTGCTGCTGATTCGCTTGATTCAAGGCTTCTCGCTCGGAGGCGAATTCACCGGCTCGATGGTCTACACCACGGAAGGGTCGTCGCCTTTGAAGCGCGGCCTCGTGAGCAGCTCTACGGCGGCCGGCACGACGATCGGCTTCATCCTGGGATCGGGCGCGGCGTGGCTCGTAAACGCCACGCTGACGCCGGATCAGGTGACGACCATCGGCTGGCGCATTCCCCTCATCGGGAGCGTCGTGTTCCTTGTGGCGGGCTACTTCCTGCGACGCGGGATTCATGAAACCGAGGAGGGCCTCAAGGCCGCCGCCGCGCGTCCGCCCTTGTGGTCGTCGCTCGCGTCTGACATCAAGCCGATCATCCAGTGCTTCGGAATCGTCGCCATGACCAACGCCGCCTACTACGTGACTTTCACGTTTGCGGTGGAGCGGCGGAAGAGCCTGGCGAGCGATTCGACGGCTGCGGACTTCCTGCTGGCCAATACGCTGACGCTGCTCGTCGTGCTCCTTGCGAAACCGCTCGGCGGATGGCTCTCCGACAAGACCGGCCGGAGGCGACTGATGATCGCGATCACGCTCGTCGAGATGGCGATGATGTTTCCCGCGTTGCACATGATGATGTACGGCACGACCCGGTCGTTCATCCTCGGCCAGATCCTTGTCGCGATGCCGATCGGCATGGCCCTTGGCTTGCAGGGCGCCATGGTGGTCGAGATCTTTCCGCTGCGCACGCGCGTGACGTCGATGAGCTTTGCGTACAGCCTGACGCTGGCGCTCTCTGGTGGCATCGCTCCGTTCATCGCGTCGTGGCTGATCGACACCACGGGCAATCTCATGCTGCCGGCGTACTTCATCCTGTTCTACGGAGCTGTCGGCCTCGCGATCATGTGGCCAATGAGCGAGACCAACACGCGGCGGCTCGACGAATAACCACCCGCGGGGGATTTCTGAACCGTCGGTGCCGGAGGCTGGGCTCGACTTCGCACTCCGTAGTGGCTGCCGCTCACGACCCACCGTATCATTCAAATATGCGTGCGAATAAACGAACGACGGAATCCCTGCGGATCCACACGCCCGCCGCGCGCTGCGACATCCCCTGTTTCAACGCCCGGCTGGTAGCACGCAAGCGCTCCGAGACGCCGGGTCCGGAACGGCTGCGGACCGTTGAGACGCTGTTCGCTGCCCTCGCGGATGGCGTCCGGCTCAAGATCGTGCATGCCCTCGCGGACGGTGGGGAATTGTGCGTCTGCGACGTCGCCCACGTCACGGGAAACAGCATCTCCGCCGCCTCGCACCATCTTCGCAAGCTGCGCGACCTCGGCATCCTCAAGTACCGAAACGATGGCAAGATGGCCTACTACTCGCTGCAGGACATCACGGCAAGGAAGCTCCTCGCGGTTGCTCTCGCGGGGGTCCCAGGATGAGCGACGCGCTGACGATCGTCCGCGAACAGATCGGAATCGCTTTGGCGACGCCGAAGTGCTGGAAATGCGGATGCCTGCACGATACCGTCGCGTCGATTGCAACTTCGCCTGCGGCAGGCGATCTGGGATCGGTTCTCGCTACTTCCCGCGCTGCCTTTCAACCCCGAGCGTACGATTGCCTGGGGTGTGCGACCTGCTTTCCCGCGATTGCGACGAACGCAATGGCCGACGCGTATCCGGGGTTCGCCGACGGCCTTTCGATCTGCCCGACCGACGAGGCTCGTCCCCGGGTTGGGTGGCCGCCGTTCCCAGGCGACTACCGCACGCAGGCTTTCATGGCTCCCGTTGCCGTCTGCACGCTCAATTCCCCCGAGCTCACCGACGCGCTCATCGAGGGTTCCCCGGTGGGTTTGGCGATTACCGGGACGATGCGTACGGAGAACCTGGGCATCGAACGGCTCGTCCACAACGTGTTGGCGAACCCGAACATCCGATTTCTCGTCGTTTGTGGTGCAGACACCGAGGGGTCGATCGGACACCTTCCGGGTCGCTCGCTTGCGGCACTCCATCGCAATGGGATCGACGACCGTTGCCGCATCATCGACGCGCCAGGACGTCGGCCTGTGCTCAAGAACTTAGAACCTTCGCTGGTCGATGCCTTCCGGCGACGAATCGAGATCGTCGACCTGATTGGCGAGTCTGATGTTGCGTCGATCGAGAACGCGGTCGCGCGCTGCGCGGAACGGGACCCAGGTCCCTCTGAACCTCTCGATCTGTCGACGGCAGTACCGATCGTCGCGGCGAGCGAGCCGGATCGGCTCGTGCTCGACCCCGCGGGTTACGTTGTCATCCACGGTGACGCGCGCACGCAAGCGCTGGTCGCCGAGCACTACACGAACCAGGGTGTTCTCGACCTGATCGTAGATGGTGCTACCCCCGCGCGCGTGATGGCCGCACTGATCGAACGTGGACTTGTGACTCGGCTCGACCACGCTGCCTATCTCGGGCAGGAGCTTGCGCGAGCGGAAAGGGCACTGCGGGACGGTGCGCGGTACGTGCAGGACAAGGCCGCTGGGCGCGCGCCCGCACCGCCAGTGGCCGAAGGATCATGCGGCTGCGCAGGGTCGTGCGCCGAGGACCGTCCTTGAAGACGAATTGGCCCGCGGTCGCGGGGGTTGGCGCACTCGCTCTCGGGCTGATCGCCTACAAGGGAACGCGCGCTCCCCTTCCGAACCCCGGGTCGAGTTCGACGTCCACCGCCGCGCCGGTAGTCGTGCTGATCGCTGACCCGGCTGAGGCCGAGGAATCCTGCGGCTGCGGCGAAATCATTCGCGCCGTCCGCGCCGCCGCCGCCAAGGGTGTATCAACGCGCGAGGTCGCTCCGGGCGCCGATCTAGGACTTGAGAAGCGCTACGGGGTGAAGGTCTCGCCGACGGTACTGTTCATCGGGACCGACGGAACGGTGCGCGCCCGCCACGAGGGCGAGGACGCCGACACGGTCGACGCGATTCACCAAGATCTCGATCGCGCTCTTGCGGGACGACCGTGATCGGAGCACTCGACGACGCGCTACGCGCGGCTGTCGCAGGAGGCACGTTCGCCGCGCTGCCTCTGTCACTTGCAGCCGGGCTGGCATCGAGCGTCTCGCCATGTTGCGTCGCGTTGTATCCCGCCGCCGCGGCGACATGCTGCGTGACGAGGGAGACTCGACCGATTCTCGCCATCCGCACGTCCGTTGCGTTTGTCTTGGGGATCGCGGTTGCGACATCGATCTTGGGCGTGATCGCCGCGCTCGCAGGTCGCGCGCTTGTCGGCGCTGGGCCGTGGGCGTCGTACGCGCTCGCGGTGATCCCTCTGGTGCTTGGCCTTCATTTCCTCGGCTGGCTTTCTCTCCCGGCCGTCGTGACGACGGTTCGCGCGCCGGATTCGTCGCGCTGGGGAGGGGCGTTCGTCAGCGGGCTGCTCCTGTCGGTCGTGTTCATTCCTTGCGGCACGCCGATGCTTGCGGCGCTCATGTCATTCGCCGCGGTGCGTGGCAGCATCACATTCGGTGCCGGCCTTCTCTTCCTCTACGGGCTCGGCGCCGGCCTTCCAATCCTACCGATGGGGGCGTTGACCTCGGTCGCAGCGGGCAAGCTGGCGCAACGCGGCTGGCGTACGACGATCGATCGGATAACGGGAACATGCCTGCTCGCGCTCGAGATGTACTTGATCTGGGCTGCGTGACGGCGCCGGAACACAGGATCTCGACGTTGACTCAAACGGAATCACGCACCCCGGTTGTGGCTGAAGATCGTTCGCCCCGGACGGCGGGCTGGCTCAACCGCACGACTGTCGGGATCACGTTGGCCAGCTTATTCTCGGACGTATCCCACGAGCTCGGGACAGCGGTCCTTCCCACCGTCCTGCTCTCGATCGGCGCGGGTCCGGCGGCGCTCGGCATTGTGGAAGGCGTTGCGGACGGGATCTCGTCGATCGCCAAGCTCTGGGGCGGCGTCATGACCGACAGGGTTGTCCGCCGCAAGCCACTGACTTCGGTGGGCTACCTCGTGACGGCCCTCGGCATGGCCGCGATCGGACTCTGCACGTCGGCCTGGCAGGTACTCGTGTGCCGCGTGTCGGCATGGATCGGACGTGGCAGCCGGTCGGCACCGCGCGACTTCCTGATGGCGCAGGCCGTGCGACCCGAGGCGAGAGGCAGGGCTTTCGGCATGGAGCGCGCCGGCGATGCGCTTGGCGCCGTCGTCGGCCCGCTGCTCGCTCTCGGTCTGCTCAGCGTTGGGTTTAGACCGCAAGAGATCGTGATTGGTTCGCTGCTTCCGGGGCTCCTGGCGTTCCTAGCGATCGCCTTCCTCGTGGTGGAGCAACGACGGCCGGCGACTGGGTCGGCCTTGGGGATCCGCGAGAGCCTCGCAGGAACCGGCGCCCCGTTCAGGCGGTATCTCGGCGGAATCTTGCTCTTCGGCTGTGGGGACTTCTCGCGCACGCTGCTGATCCTCTACGCGACGCAGCACGTCTCGGGCGCACTCTTCTCGATCGAGGGCGCGGCACTGGCAATCAGCTTCTACGCGCTACACAACGCGGTGAGTGCTCTCGCGGCATTTCCGCTCGGGGTGCTCGGAGACCGCGTCGGCCACAGGACGGTGATCGTTTCCGGTTACATCATCGCCGCAGCGACCACGGCCGGTTTTGGTCTTGCGTCGCCGACTCCGGCCAACCTGGCGATCCTCTTCGTCGCTTCCGGGCTCGCGATAGCGTGTGAGGAGGTCGCCGAGAAAGCGTACGCCGTCGATTTACTCCCTCATCACACGCGAGGGACGGGACTCGGACTGTTGGCCGCCGTCAACGGCGTCGGAGACATGATCTCGAGCGCGATGGTCGGCATCCTCTGGGCAACCTTCCCTTCGTCACCCGCCGTCGGGTTCCTCGCCGCCGCAGGGCTCCAGGTTGCGGGAGCCACTGTCGTTGCCGCGGGACGGCGCGGTGTTGGCGATAGTTGACACCGTCGCGCTGGTGCCGGAGGCTGGGCTCGAACCAGCACTCCCTTGCGGGAAGGGGATTTTAAGTCCCCTGCGTCTGCCATTCCGCCACTCCGGCGTGTGGCCGGAGTCTATCTCGACCCGATGAGTTAGGCCGTTCGTCGATCGTTGCATCGCTCAAACTTCTCATTCCTGCGAGCGCGATCCCTGCGGTATACATCCCGTGTGGGGGGCGTGGTGCGCTGCGCGAAGTGCGGTTCCGAGCGGCCGCTCGACGGCCCGTGTTCCAGATGTCTCTCGGCGACCGGTCCCGATTCCCATGGGCCGGGATACGAACAGATCGGGCCCTACCGGATCGTTTCGCGTCTGGGCAGCGGCGGCATGGGAGAGGTCTATCGGGCGCACGACGACCGTCTCGGCCGAAGCGTCGCGATCAAGGTGCTGCCTGAAACGCTCGCAGGCGACCCGGAGCGCATCGCGAGGTTCCGTCGCGAGGCCCGCCTGGCCGCGTCTTTCAACCACCCGAACATCGCGTCGATCTATGGGTTCGAGGAGATCGAGGGAAAGCACTTTCTCGTCATGGAGCTCGTCGAGGGTCGCTCGCTCGCGGATCGCCTGCAGTCGGGTCCGATGCCGATCGACGAGACCATCTCCGTCGTGGCGCAGATCGCGGAGGGTCTGGAGGCGGCCCACGAGAGAGGTGTGGTGCACAGGGATCTCAAGCCCTCGAACGTCATGCTCCTTCCGGACGGAAAGGTAAAGATCCTCGACTTCGGACTGGCGAAAGCCCTCGATGCCGAGCCGCCGGCCCTGGACATCGATCACTCCCCGACGATGAGCGTGCAGCAGATGCAGCACACCACACCGGGAGCCGTGATCGGTACCGTGCCCTACATGAGCCCGGAGCAGGCGCGCGGCCGACCGGTCGATCGTCGCACCGACATCTGGTCGCTCGGGTGCGTGCTGTACGAGTGCCTCACCGGCCGCCGCGCGTTCGACGGAGAGACGGCGACGGACATTCTCGCGAAGATCCTCGAGCGGGACCCGAGCTGGGAGGCTCTCCCCGCCCGAACCCCTGCGCGTGTCCGCGAGCTCGTCGAGCGGTGCCTGGAGAAGGACCCGCGACACCGCATCCGCGATAGCGGCGACGTGCGGATCGAGCTCGAGCGGGCTCGCGTTGCTCGCGAATGGAGCTCCTCCGGGGCCGTGGCCGCCGCGAGGCCCGCGTCGTGGCGCTCACGCGGACAACTTCTCTGGGGCATCGCCGGTCTCGCGGTCGGGATCGCGGTCATGGCGGTCACCATGCGCACGTTCTTTCGGCTTCCAGGCGCGGGACAGGGCGCTCGACCGCGCGGGGCGTCCGCGCTCCCTCTGAAGGTCGACGTGACCGATCCGGCCATCCCCGCTCATCCGGCGCTGGATCACTCGAGCGTGGCGGTCTCGGCCGACGGCATGACGATCGCTTACTTCGGAAAGGCGACCCAGACCGAGGGGGCCGCGTGGTCGATCTGCCTTCGCCGTGCCGACGACGTCCATGCGATCCGGTGTGTGGACAGCCCCGACCCCTTTGACCCGTTCTTCTCGCCAGACGGAGCGTGGATGGGGTTTTCGAGCCTGCGAGGTGTCTACAAGGTTTCGCTCGCCGGAGGGGCGCCGACCCGCGTCGCCGAGCCCGTGAGCGTGGGAGCGACGAAGGGCGCCGCGTGGACGGAGAAGGGAATCGTGTTCTCACCGGCGGCGAAGGCCGGCCTGATGATCGTGAGCGAACAGGGGGGCACGGTTCAGACACTTACCGTGCCTGACGCCTCGAAAGGAGAGGTGTCCCATCGCTGGCCCTCTGCCCTGCCCGACGGACGGCACCTCCTCTTCACCATCAAGAAGGAAGGGATCACGTCCTTCGACCAGGGGGAGATCGCCCTCCTCGATCTGGACACGAAGTCCTGGAAGACGCTGATCCGCGGCGGGTCCTTCGCCAGGTATTTGCCCACCGGGCACATCGTCTACGCGCGGGACGGAGCGATTCTCGCCGTGCCCTTCGATCTGCGCTCCGGGGAGGTCCGAGGGACGCCGGTGACGGTGCTCGCCGGCGTCATGACCCAGCCGGGGAGCGGAGCCGCACAATTCGCCGTCGCCTCCGAGGCGGGGGCGCTCGTCTTCGTCCCCGGAGGACCGGACATCCAGCGCGATGAGCTGGTCTGGCTCGACCGGCGGGGGAACGTCACGCCCGTCGGAGCTCCGCTCGAGCACTATTACGCTCCGTTCCTCTCCCCCGACGGGACGCGCGTGGCGGCGACGGTGTTCGGAGCGACCGATACGGTCGTCGTCTTCGACTTGACTCGTGGCTCCTCGGTGCGTGCCAAGACCGTGGGAAACTGCCAGCTCCGCGGCTGGTATCCGGACGGGCGCCGGCTCCTCGTCGCCTCCGACGCGGAAGGCGGCGGAACCATGCGCCTCTACGAGACCCCCGCGGACGGGTCCGGGACGGCGCGTCGTGTGGGAGTTGATGACCTCGACGGCGCGGGAGCATGGATCTTCCCGACCGCCGGCGGGGTCGGGATCGTCCATCGCACCGAGGACGGCCTCTACGTCACACGGATCGAAGGCGAGCCTCTGCGGCGACGGATCACCGATTTCGGTGAGGTCACGCCGCGTTACCCATCGGTCTCCCCCGATGGTCGATGGATCGCCTACGAAACGGTGGTGTCGGGCGTCTCGGAGGTGTACGTCCGACCCTTTCCGACCGGCGAGAGGAAATGGCAGGTCTCGCGCGGCGGCGGACGAAACGCTCGATGGTCTCCTCGGGGGGACGAATTGATCTACCGCCGCGATTCCGGCGGGGAGAGCTGGCTCGTGTCGGTCCGCATGTCCACGACGGCAACCGCGATCACGGCCGATCCACCAAAGGATCTCGTGAAGCTTCCCGTCGACCTGACAGAGCTGAATGCGTCCGGGATCGAGGGAGAGCGCTTCCTCGCGGTACGACGCGCGGCGCCGCAGTTCGCCGGCGACCGTGTCGTCGAGATCCTCAATTGGTTCGAGCAGGTCGAGGCGAAGGCGCCGTCGAGGTGAGGTGAGGCTTCCGGTCGCGATGAGATCAGGGCTCGGGCCGCCGGTGGTAGCTTAACCGCGTGGGCGACGTCACCGGCCGCAACATACTGGTGATCGAGGATGAGCCGTCGATAGCGGACAACGTGGTCTTCGCCCTGAGGAGCGAAGGCTTCGGGGTCACTTGGCGCTCATTAGGCAAGGACGGCGTCGCCTTCCTTGCCGAAGAGCGCATCGACCTCGTGATCCTCGATGTCGGCCTCCCGGACGGCAGTGGCTTCGAGCGCTGTAAGGAGATCCGCTCGAACTCGGATGTGCCGATCCTCTTCTTGACTGCGCGAGCCGACGAGATCGACCGAGTGGTGGGTTTGGAGATCGGCGCAGACGACTACGTCACGAAGCCTTTCTCTCCGCGCGAGCTGGTCGCGCGTGTGAAGTCGATCCTGAGACGAGCACGGCCGGACCCGGTGGAGACCGACGAGCCGAGGGTGCCCGCCAGGGCGTTCGAGGTGGACGAGGACCTGGCCCAGATCGCGTACCACGGGACCGGTCTGACGTTGACGCGATACGAATACCTCCTGCTCAAGCACCTCGTCGAGAACCCCGAGCGGGTCTACTCGCGCGCGCAGCTGATGGAGCAGGTCTGGGGCTCGTCCCAGACCAGCATGGAGCGCACCGTGGACGCACACGTCAAGTCGCTGCGCCAGAAACTCCGGGCCGTCGCTCCCGACGAGGACCCGATCGCGACCCACCGCGGGTTCGGTTACAGCCTCAGCCGCGGGAAGCCGTAGGATGCCGATCGGCGTCCGAGTCTTTCTCGGCTACATCCTCATCGTCGGGCTTGCCGTCTTCTTTCTCGTGAAGGTGTTCGTCAACGAGATCAAGCCCGGCGTGCGCCAGACCACGGAAGAGACGCTCGTCGATACGGCGAACCTGCTTGCGGAGCTTCTGGCCGCCGAGGTTCGTGACGGAACCGTCGCGACGGGTCGCTTCAAGGAATCCATGGACGCGTCCGTGCGGCGCTCGATCAACGCGCGGATCGGCGGCTTTACCAAGGCCGGCACCAGCTACCGGATCTACGTGACCGACGCCCGCGGGATCGTGCTCTACGACTCCGATGGT
The DNA here is from genome assembly GCA_036275915.1 of Candidatus Polarisedimenticolaceae bacterium. Lineage (NCBI taxonomy): Bacteria > Pseudomonadati > Acidobacteriota > Candidatus Polarisedimenticolia > Candidatus Polarisedimenticolales > Candidatus Polarisedimenticolaceae > Candidatus Polarisedimenticolaceae bacterium. Next base: position 315,876 of record DASUCV010000009.1, read on the forward strand.
AAGGCGGAGGGCGCCGACTACTCGCGCTGGAACGACGTGTATCTGACCCTGCGTGGACGGTACGGCGCGCGCTCGACGCGCGAGGATCCCAGCGACGAGAGAAGCTCGGTCATGTACGTGGCCGCGCCGATCCGGGACGGCGAGAAGATCGTCGGCGTCGTCACGATCGCGAAGGCCAATCGGAGCGTCGAGCCCTTCATCGCGGCCGGGCGGAGCCATCTACTGCGCGCCGGTGTGGTCCTCGCGCTGCTCTCGCTGGGTGTCGGGATCGCGTTTTCGATCTGGATGTCTCGCTCGGTCCAGGAAGTGGTGCGTTACGCGGGCGACCTGACGGCGGGAAAGCGCATCGTCGAGCCCCGCCTGCGGGGTGAGCTGCAGCAGATCGGCCGTGCGGTGACCGAGCTGCGCGAGAAGCTCGACGGCAAGACCTACGTCGAAGAATACATCCACGCCTTCATGCACGAGCTGAAGAGCCCGCTCGCTGCCATCTACGGCGCGGCCGAGCTGCTCGAGGGCGAGATGCCCGCCTCCGAGCGGGCGCGTTTCCTGCAAAACATCCAGACGGAGTGTCAGCGTCTGCGTCAGATCCTCGACCGCCTCCTCGACCTCGCACGTGTCGAGCAGCGTCAATCTCTCGAGACCCGCGTGAAAGTTGCCGTCGCGGATCTCACGAGCGAGCTTCGCGTGGCCAACGCTGCGCTCCTTTCCGCCGGGGAACTGGCGTTCGTGGACCGGCTTCCGCCGGGACTGGCCGTCATGGGAGATCCGTTTCTTCTCCGGCAGGCGCTCAACAACCTCATGGACAACGCCATCCAGTTCTCGCCGCCGGGCGGAACGATCACGTGGAGCGGCGACGTCTCGAACGGCCGCGTCCGCCTTCGGCTGCACAACACCGGAAGCCACATTCCCGAATTCGCGGCCGGCAGGCTGTTCGAACGCTTCTACTCACTGCCCCGCCCCGGGACCCAGAAGAAGAGCACGGGCTTGGGGCTTGCTTTCGCAAAGGAAGTCGCGCTGTTGCACGGGGGCGAGCTGACGGTGGAGAACGCGACGGAGGGCGGCGTCGCAGCCATCCTGATTCTTCCTGCCGATTAGCGCGTTTTCGCCGTTTTCATGAAGGATTCACGGACCCTTCACGGGGGCTTCTCGGACGGGTCGCACATTGGTTGCGACTACCGGAAGGAGAGCCCATGCGTCGAACTCTACTCGTCAAAGCCATCGTCACCGGAATCCTCGCCATGGCCGTCATCGTGCCTCTCTCGGCCATCGTCAGCATGGTGCACGATCGGCAGGCTCTGAGCGCCGGCGTGCTCGAGGACGTCCAGCGAGCGGGGGTCGGCACGCAAACTCTGATCGGGCCGATCCTGATCGTCCCCTACCGGCGTACTCTCGCGATCGAGGTGACGGACCCCAAGAGCGGGGCGAAGTCCACCAACACGACGGAGGATGAGGGTCGGCTGTATTTCCTGCCCGAGACGCTGACGGCCGACGTCCGCGTGAGCACCGAGATGCGGCACCGCGGCATCTACTCGGCGCTTCTCTACAACGCGCACCATACGATCAACGGATCGTTTGCCCTGCCGGAGAGGTTCGGCGTCGCGGAGAACCCAAACGCCACTTACGCTTTCTCGGACCCCTTCCTCATCCTCGGTATCAGCGATACCCGTGGGATCCGTGGCAAACCCACGGTGAGCTGGAACGGCGCCGCGCTTGATTGGAAGGGCGGCACAGGAGGATCCACGATAGACAACGGCGTGCACGCCGCGATCGGAAACTGCACGCCCGGGAAAACCGCGACGTTCGCGATCGATCTCGCGCTGCAGGGAACCCAGACGCTCGCCTACGTACCGGTCGGCAAGGACACCGCTGTCCAGATGAAGTCGGACTGGCCGCACCCGAGCTTTGACGGCCAATTCCTCCCCGAGACACGTGCCGTCTCCGGGCAAGGCTTCGACGCCACGTGGCGCACGACGCACCTCGCATCGAACGTCGAGTCGGCACTGCGTACCCAGCTCGGCGGCAAGAGCGGCGTCCAGGCGAACACGTTTGGTGTCCAGTTCATCGAGCCGGTGAACGTTTACCTTCAGACAGAGCGCGCCGCGAAGTACGGATTCCTCTTCGTGGTCCTCACGTTCCTGGTGTTCCAGCTCTTCGAGCTGCTGAAGGGCCTTGCGATCCACCCGGTGCAGTACGGCCTCGTGGGGATGGGGCTGGCGATGTTCTTCCTGCTGTTGCTTGCGCTCACCGAGCACCTCCCCTTTGCTCTCGCCTACCTTCTCGCAAGCGCTGCCTGCATCGCCCTCTTGGGGTTCTACGTCAGCTACGTGCTCCGCAGCGTCAAGCGCGCGACCGGCTTCACGGGGCTGTTGACGACCCTCTACGCCGCGCTCTACGTCCTCCTGCGCTCGGAGGACATGGCGCTCCTGCTCGGAGCGGCGCTGCTGTTCGGCATCCTCGCGGCCATCATGGTGGTGACCCGCCGGATCGATTGGTACCGCGTCGCGGTCGACCCCACGGATTCCGGTGTGCCGGAAACCGGCTCTTCCGAGGCGTGACTCGCCCAGCTAGCCCAAGAGACCGGCGGCGGTGATCGCTCCTGGCTCCGAGGCCACGATCGCAGACATCCTGAAGCGCCACTGCGGCGATGCAGACGCGTCGAGTGCGTGACTCATCTTCCTTGCGTGTCGAGCGCCGACTTGAGCCCCGCGGCGAGCGCGCTCGTCGTGCCCGTTCCCCAGAAGTGCAGGAAGACGACACGGGGCGTCTCGCCGATCATGTGGTTGTGGATGGCGACGATCTGGATCCCGGCGTGCCTTAGCGCTTTGAGCACACCCTGGACTTCGGGCTCGAGCATGGCGAAGTCGCCGTCGACGACCGCTTGGTCGTCGCTTCCTGCGAAGGCCGCCCAAGTGTTCACGCCCATGGCGTTGCCCATTTCGTGGCCGCCCATCTTCGTCGTCCGTCCGATCGTGACCTTGTAGACGCCGCCGGACAGATCGCCCTTGCGTCCGAGGACCGAATCGATCTTCGCGGGATCCAGGGTGGACTTGGCCGGATCGATCGAGACCGGCGCCGGCTCGCCCGACGCGGCGCTCGCATCCTTGATCTTCGCGAACACCTTGCCGATGGCCGTGGCGAGCTTCTCCTCGTCTCCCATCCCGCCGATGTGCATGAACATCACCTTCGGCGCGTCGCCGAAGAAGTGGTTGTGGAGCGCGGTGACCTCGAGCCCGTTCTCGAGCGCCACGTCCATGACCGGGTTGACCTGTGGCTCGAGGAGGACTTGGTCGCCCATGACGGCGACGTGATCTCCGACACGCTTGAACGCCGCCCAGCAAGTGAGTCCCATCGGCGGCGTCATCCGGACGCCGTTCGTCGTGATCGAGAGATCCGATCGCGGAACGGAGACTTTGAACACGCCTTCGGATTCGTCCAGCTTGCCCTTCGCTCCGGTGAGCTGCTCGATCCGTGCGGTATCGAGCGCGGGCGGCCGAGCAGCGATCTTTTTCTGTTCCGCGGCCTGATCGGCACCCGTCACGATCACGGCCAGCGCCGCGAGCGTCGTCATCATCTTGTTCATGTCGCCATCCTCCTCACGGCGCCGAGGGCTTCATGATGCGAAGCACCGGGTGGCCGTTCACGTTCTTGAGAGGCAGGTACACCTCGTGGCTCTCCGGGTTCACGGAGATCGAGTGCGCGCTCTGCGCCACGCGCAGGTCCTCGATCTTGCGAAGCGCTCGGCCCTCGAGCTGGAACACGGAGACGATGTCCGACTCCGTGGCGACGTAGAGACGCTCGAGACCGGGATCGAATGCCAGGACGTCGGGACCGTCTCCCGTCGTCAGGATCTGCTTCACCTCGAATGTCTCGAGGTCCACGACGAGAAGCTTCGAGTCCCCTTCGCAGGCGGCGAAGGCGAGCCGCTTCGGGGCGACGATCAGGAGGCCGTGCGGCGACTCGCCGCCCGCGAGCGCGTGCCGCCCGACGATCTTCTCCGTTTCGGGATCGATGACGACGACCTGATTCCGCGTTTGAACGTTGGCGAGGATCCTGTGCGCCCCGGCGTCGTATTGCGTGTTGCCCACCTCGCCGCCCATGTCGATGGCGTTCAAACGAACGTTCGTCTTGGCGTCGATCACCGTTTCTTGGCCGCCCCGCTCGTCGGACACGAAGACCTTGCCCGTCTCGGGGCTGTAGGCGAGGCCGTCCGGGAACTTCCCTGCCGGAACCCGGGCGATCACCTTCAACGACTCGGTGTCCACGATGGCGACCTCGTGATGGCCGGCGACGCTCGCGAACACGCGATGGAGGTCGGGCACCGCCAAGACGCCGGTCACGGTCGAGAATCCGGGAAGGTGCGCGGTGACGGTCCGCGTCTCCGTATTGAAGACGACCAGCTCGCCGTCGCCCATGTGGGAGACGTAGAGCGTCTTCGTGTTCGGATCGAAGCTCTGATAGTCGAAGCGGGTCGTCCCGCCCGGCAGCGGCACGTCCGCGACCGTCGTCAGCGCGGGGGACGATCCCGCCGCACCCGCCCACGTCGCCGACGCGAGCCCGAGCGCAAGCACCGCGCTGCGTCGTCTCGTCATGATCACCCTCCTCCTAGCGGCCGACGTGCGGAAAGACGAAGAATCCGATGATCCCTGCGATCAACACGAGAATCGGCTCCGGCATTCGCTTCGTGTACCAGAGGATGCCGAACGTCGCGACGCAGATCGCGGCCGTCGGGACGTCGACGACCGATCGCCTCCCGAGCACGATGACCGCACCGGTGATGGCGCCGATCGCCGCAGCCGTCACCCCGTCGACGATGGCGAGGATGCCGGGCCGTTTCCCGTGCTTCTTGAAATAGGGTGCCGGCACGATCGTGAACAAGTAACAGGGCATGAATGTGCCGACCGCAGCGACGGCCGCCCCCGGAAAGCCAGCGACGAGGAAGCCGATGAACGAGACCGTGATCACCACCGGCCCGGGCGTGATCATCGCGACCGCCACGGCATCCAGGAACTGCCGATCGGTCAGCCAGTGGTGCTCGTGCACCACCCCGCCGTAGAGGAACGGAATGATGGCGAGACCGCTTCCGAACACGAACGCTCCCGCCTTGGCGAAGAACAGGAGGAGCTGGATCAGTCCTCCCGACCCGACGGTCGCCGCGGCAGGCGCGAGTGCGGTCATCGGCACGGTGAGCGATGCGAGGCGCGATGGTATCGGGCGCCGCCACGGCTGCGTCCGCACGAGCCAGACGATGATGCCTGCGGCGACGAAGAGCGCGACGTGCTCGGTCTGAGTCACGACGGTGACGCCGGCGACGACGAGATAGATGCCCCAGAGGAGCGGCGACGGGCCGAGCGTCTTGCGGGTGAGCTTGAACGCGCTCCCAGCGATGATGCCGATGACCGCGGCGCCGACGCCGTAAAACGCCGCCTGCATCCAGTCGAGCCCCTGATAGAGCCGGTAGGCCCAGCCGAGCGCGACCACCATCACGAACGACGGCACGACGAAGGCGACCCCGACGAGAGTCGCTCCGAGCACGCGGTAGTGAACGAAGCCGAGGTAGATCGCGAGCTGTGCCGCGAGGGGTCCCGGCATGAGCTGTGCCAAGGTCAACCCCTCGCGATAGTCCGCTTCGGTGAACCAGGCTCGCCCCTCGACCAGATCCCGGTGCATGTACCCGACGAGCGCGACGGGGCCTCCGAATCCGAGCGAGCCGAGCTTCAGCGCGTACGCGACGAGCTGGGCGAGGGAGTACGGCGGCCGAACACGCGACGCGGTGACCATGGTTGCAGGCTGCAGCAGTTCGCTGCCGCGCGCAACCTACTTCCTGAACGTCCACCTCAGCTTGACCACCACGGAATCGCTGTCGCGCTGAAAGCGCAACGGCTCGTCCGGTTCCGTCCGAAGCCAGTTGCGCGTCCAAACGACGAAGAAGTCGTCGCCGGGCGTGAGTGTCCAGCGGAAGCGCGCATTCCAGCCCAGGATGCGCGACGTCGTCTCGTACTGGGTGAAGAGCGAGAACGTGAGATCGGGAGTTTGCGAGTACGTCCACCGGAGCTGATGGAGGCGCTCGATGAAGTCCCCCTGGGGCAGGTAGCCGTAGTCGTTCTCCGTGACGAGCTCGACACGGTGCCGGCCGGACCGCGTCGTCGCGCTTCCGGAAAGGATCGTCTGGATCAGGCGGCCCGTGAAAAAGCCGCCGAAATAGCTCGTCGCCGAGACGGCGAGCGGCCGGTGCTCGGACGATTCCGCCTGCACCCGGACCTGCGTGAAGTGATAGCCGCCCGGGGGGATGACGACCCCGGGAGCGACCTCGAACGGATCGAGAAGCTGCTCGAACGTCGGGATCCAGTCCGCCTCGAAGTGGTCGCCATGCTGCGTCACCACGTTGAACGGGGCGACGAACACGCGCCACGTCTCCGTGACGCCCTGGAGGTTCACGATCATCTTGGGCTCGACCTCGAAGAAGAACTGCCTCGCCCAACCGAACGCGCCCGGCCCGGGCCGCGGCTGGTATGCCATGTAGCCGGAGTACCAGTCCACGTTGCGACGCGGGAGGAAGCCGAGCTTCGGATCCAGGGCGTCGCCGAAATGGCGATAGTCGACGTTCATGTCCCACAGGTCGTTGGGATAGTCGAGCATCACGCCGTAGCCCTGGGGGTCGCCGGGGCCGAGGTCTCCCCCGCTTCGCGTCCACCAGCTCCCCGCCGTGAAATTCTTGTCGCCGAAGAGCTTCGAGGTCTGCCAGACGAGATCCGCCCCGAACAGGCGGTTCTCCGTCGCCCCGCTCGGATCGCCGTCGGTGACGATGGTCCCGAGGCGCAGGTGCTCGCTGGCATCGAACGTGACGCGCGCCGCGCCGAGGTTCGTTCGCATCGCGCCCGCGAACCCGCTCTCCGGAGGCAGGTCGTCGGTGAAGGTGTCGAGGACCCCGATCCCCCAGCGCCCCGCGCGCCCGAAGAGCTTGACGCCGGCGAGGATCGGGACGCGCCGGCCGTCGAGCAGGCCGACGCTCCGGGAGAAGAACGGTACGAAGTCGGTCCCCAACCCGACGCCGAAATCGAAGTTCGACGAGCCTTCGAGGAAGAACGCGCGCTTCTCGGGGAAGAACAGCGGAAAGCGGGTCAGGTTGATCTGCTCGGCGTCGACCTCCGTCTCGGCGAAGTCCGTGTTGACCGTGAGCACCCCGGTGAGGCTCGGCGTGAAGTTGTCGTAGAGGTCGCCCCCGATCGCGGGCTTGAGCGAGCCGTTCTCGTCCGCGCGTTCCCACTCGTAACGTGCGAGGGCGTACGGGACGAAGGACAAGCCCAGGCCCTGGCGGAGCGCGTCGACCCCCGCGAGACGCCCGCATCGCCTGACGTCGATCAGGGCCGCGTCGAGCGTCGTCGCCGTCCAGCGAAGGTGGAGGCGGTGCCGCGGCACCACGCGCTCGACGTTGAGCCCCCACTCGTGGGCGTTCGGTGCAAAGTGGAGCGTCTTGGCCGGCAACGCGATCTCCGCGGTCCACCCCTCGGAGTTGCGCCGGGCTCTCCCCTCCCAGATCCCGTCCCAATCGCTCCCGGCGTTGTCCGGCCCGAAGATCAGGCCGTCGAGCTTCGCGCCGGCCGCGTTGATCGAGAAATAGAAGCCCGTGCGGCCGTCGAGAAAGGTGTCCAGGACCACGGTGACATGGTCGTCGCTATCCAGGTTGCCGTCGCGCTGAAGGGTGTGCACCGCGATCTTGTCGGGCTCCGGATCGACGCACCGAAACGCGAAGTAGACGTTGTCCGCATCGGCGAGGACGCGTACCTCGGTGTGGAACGGCGTCGCCTCGCCGGGATGGGGATCTTGCTGGTTCAAGTCGGCGATGACCGCGGCATCGGCCCACGCGGGATCGTCGAGAACGCCGTCGACACGGATCCGGCCCGCCGGCGACGGCGCCCGGAGCGACGGGGTATCGGCCGCGAGGCTCGACGCCGCGAGGCCGATCGCCGCGGCTCCGCAGCACATCGCGACGCGACCGCCGAGCTTGCGCAGAGTCGCTACCCGCGGCGGTGACCGTGCCGGTGGTGGAGGTCCGGCGCGTGCGGATGTTCGTGCGTCATCGCTTCGTGCCGATGAGGATGGGAATGGCGCGTCCCGGGAGGCACGTCGCCGCCGGCGTGGACGTGGTCGTGATGCCCGTCGTCGTGGGTGTGGGTGTGGTCGTGCTCCAGCGCGGGATGGTGATGGAAATGCCCGTGCGATTCGGTGAGGAGGAGCCAGGCGCCGGCGAGCATCAGCGGCGCGGCGACGGCGGTCGCCGCGCTCGGCGTCTCCTTCAGGATCGCCCACGAGACCAACGCGCCGAGGAACGGCGCCGTCCCGAACAGGGCGCCGGTCCGCGCGGCGCCCAGCTCCCGCAGCGCTCGAACGAAGAGCGCGATGCTCCATCCGTAGCTGACGGCGCCGAGCCCGACCGCCATCGCGGCCTCCCGCCATTCGGGAAATCGCTGGCCAAGCACGAGCGCCAGCGCCGACGTCAGGCTCCCCGCGCCCAGCCCCTTGATGCAAACGATCGCCATCGGGTCCCAATCGGAGATCAGTCGCGTCCAGTTGTTGTCGAGACCCCAACCCACGCACGCGCCGACGATGCCGAGGACGCCCCACGACAGTCCCCAGCTCGCCGCCGTCCGCAATGCGAGGAGGCAACCCGCCGCCGTGATCAGGCCGATCGCCAGCCACGTTCGGCGGCCGACGGCTTCATGGAAGACGACGCCTGCGATCAGCGCGGTCGCGACCGATTCGAAATTCAGCAGTAACGACGTCGTTCCGGCAGGAGTCGCGCGTAGGCCGTACAACAAGAGGATCGGCGCGAGAAGTCCGCCGGCCACCAACGCGCCGAGGAGCGCGAGGACTTGATTCGGGCTCAGCCGGTATCCCCTGGAATCGGAGCGCTTCGTGCTCACGACGAGGTAGAGCGCTCCCGCGAATCCCGCACCCAAGTAGAGCAGTCCTGCGAGCTGGAGCGGCTGGATCGTCCCCAGGAGCAGCTTCGATACAGGGGTCGCCGCACCGAAGAGGACGGCAGCGACGATGGCTTCCACGCGCGGCGACAAGGCTTGCCGGTTCACGCTCGAGATCTAGCGCGGCTTGGGCGCGAGCGTCCCGATGTCGAGGAGTTCGAGAACGGCACCGGTCGAGCGATGGCGCGTCATACGTGGAACCTCAGCGCCGCGAGAACGCCCCACGCGACGAAGGCGAAAAGGACCGCCGCTTGCGTGAGCTGGAACGGGCGCTCTTTCTGCGTCGGCGCCAGAGCCTTCAGCGAGGGGATCTTCTGGAACATCTGAACGACGAGGACGAAGACGTTGAAGTACTGCGCCGCGACGGCGGTTGCGACGAAGATCCAGCGCCAGGACCCGGCGAGGTGCGCCGGATAGCGGGCGTAGACTGCCAGCGCGAGGATCGCCAGGGAGATCACGCCGACCACGTGCGCCGGCGTGACTCGCGATACCGGGAAGAAGAACCCGGTGACGCTCGTCGCAACCGTCGTCACGAGGAAAAACGCCGTCCAGCGGTCCATGGGATCCGCGGTGACCATTCCCACCATCACGACGAACCCTGCGAGGATTCCGAGCACGCTGATGACGACGTGAAACGCGGTGTAGGCCTTCAGGAGCATGTCACAACCTCGCGGCGCGGAGGTAGCGCGGAAAGAGGAGACGTCAGTGCCCCTCAGCGCCCGCCGTAGCCAGCGCCCGATCCAATCGCTTCTTCGAATCCGCCAGAACTTCTCGCTGAGGCTCGGTGGGCGCGCGGTCTGACCCCTCGAGGTCAATCTGCAGATCGGTGAGCGCGCCGCCGATCGCGTCGAGCTCGCCGCGCTCGCCTCCCCGCCGCTCCCGGGTCTCCGGAGCGGCGGCGGTCGCGTCCATGTGGCGGGCAAGCTGCGTCACCACGTCGCGTGACAGCGAGAAGGCCGCTTCGAGCGAAGGGAGGTCGACCGGCACGCGGGGGTCGGGATCGACGCGCAGCGGCGCGACGTACTTCTTGTCGCCCACCACCAAGGTGACCTGATAGACACCGGGGGGTACGAGCATCCCCTCGGGGACCTTCGGCGTGTCCTCGCCGTCGACCGCCGCGATGCTGTACTCGTAGCGCGCGCAGCGAGGACGCTCGGTGCGCAGATCCCAGACGAAACGATGAACGCCCGCCTTGGCGGAAAGCGGCGCTTCCTGCCGCACATACCGATCGGCGAAGTAGCGATCGACGCGAAGCTTGGGCGTCGCATCGTCGCTGGCGAAGCGCCGGACGATGCGTGCGCTCCCGTCGCGAATCTCGACGCGCACGGTCAGCGCCTCATCGCGGGAGAGCCAGTAGTCGATCACGGCGCCCGCCGGCGGGTTCTTTCCCGTCGGCTCATCGGGCGGCAGCGGCGTGTCCTTGTTCTGGTTGCGCCGGACGCGGACCGCGGTCGCCGGCGGGAAGAGATGGGCGCTCTCCTTGAACGGCATCGCGGCCATCTCGCGCAGCGGGCTGATGTCGTCCATCACCCAGATCGCGCGCCCCTGCGTCGACACGACGAGATCGTTGCCGTGAACCACGAGGTCGGTGACGATCGCCTTGGGCAAGTTCCGGCGCAGCGATTGCCAGCGCGCGCCGTCGTCGAAGGAAACGTAAACGCCGCGATCGGTGCCCGCATAGAGCAAGCCGCGCTGGGATGGATCGGCACGGAGAACGCCGATGAACTCGCCGGACGGAAGGCCCGATCCGATCGCCGTCCAGGTCTTCCCGTAGTCGCTCGTACGGAAGGCGCGCGGGGAGAAATCGTCCTGGCGGTGATTGTCGACGGCGACGTAGGCGGTTCCCGGATCGATCCCGGAGACGTCGATGCTCACGATCTTGGACCACACGGGGACGTCGTGGGGTGTGACGTCGGCCCACGTCTTTCCCGCGTCGCGCGTCACGCGCACCGTGCCGTCGTCGTTCCCCAGCCAGATCGTGTCGTTGGTCTTGGGCGACAGGCCGATGCTGAAGATGGTGCCGTACCCGCAGGCCTTCGCGCGCGCCGGATCGGGATCGCCACCGCAATTCTTCGCCGCGTCTCCACGCGCCGTCCTGTCCTCGCTGATCGCCTTCCAGCTCGCCCCGAGATCCGTCGAGCGGAACAGCACCTGCGCACCCTGATAAAGAGGATACGGAGGGGCGGACGACACCGCGATCGGCGTGATCCACGTGTAGTGGTAGGGCACCGTGGTCGGCCGTGCGCCGTAGCTCGACACCGGCCACGGGGAGATGTTTTGCACCTCGCCGTTTCTCGCATCCCATCGCGACAGCCGCCCGCCAAGCCCCGAGCCATAAACGATGTCGGGATTCCGCGGATCGGGGATGTCGTAGTCGCGCTCGTCGGCCCCGACCGGGTTCCAATCACGGAATGTGATCTGGCCGTAATCGCTCCGGCTCGCGATCGACACCGTGCCGTTGTCCTGCTGGCCGCCGTAGATCCGGTAGGGAAACCGGTTGTCGGTCGCGAGGTGGTAGAGCTGGCCGGTCGGCTGGTTGTACCAGCTGCTCCAGCTCTCGCCGCCGTTCACTGTCACGACGGTTCCCTGATCCGATGCGGTGATCATGCGCTCCGGTTTGTTGGGGTCGATCCAGAGATCGTGGTAATCGTCGCCACCCGGCGCGCCCTTGAAGACCGAACAGTTCGCGCCACCGCCCGTGCAGCGTCGGATCGAGCGCCCCATCACGAAGACGGTGTCGGGATCGCCGGGCAGGACGGTCAGGCGGCCGAAGTAGTCGCTGCCCAGGCCGCGCTCGGAGTTGACGCGCGACCAGGTGACCCCCGCGTCGTCCGAGCGGTACAGACCACCCTCCTCGCCCGACGCGACCGCCGCGTAAACGCGCGTCGACGATCCGACATGCGCCGCGGTCAGGCCGATGCGACCCACCTTCGCCTCGGGCCAGCCGCCTCCGGTGACGCGCGCCCAGGTCTTGCCGCCGTCCTTCGAGCGGTAGACGCCGCTCCCCTCGCCGTCGGTCGGCGCGAAGTAGCTCAGCCACGGCTTGTAGCGCACGCTCCACACCGAGGCGAAGACGACGTCCGGTGCGACGGGGTCTGCCGCCAGATCGACCGCTCCCGTGTTCTCGTCGATGGCGAGCGTCGGCTTCCACGTCGCGCCGCCGTCTTCGGAGCGGAAAACGCCGCGCTCGGCGTTGGGGCCGAACGCATGTCCCAACGCCGCAACGAGCACGACGCTCGCGTTCTTCGGATCGACGAGGATCGCACCGATGTGCCGGGTCTTCTCGAGGCCGGCCGGCTTCCACGTCGCGCCGCCGTCCACGGATTTGAACACGCCCTCGCCGGCGGCGACGTCGTAGCGCGAGGTCGCCTGCCCCGTTCCCACGTAAATCGTGTTCGGGTCGGACGGGGCGACGGCCAAGGCACCGATCGACGGCGGTCCGTCGTCGAACACCGAGACCCACGTCCTTCCCGCGTCGGTCGTCTTCCAGACCCCTCCCCCTGCCGCGCCGAAGTAGAACGTCTCGGGTTGTTGCGGGACCCCGACGGCGACGGTGCTCCACCCGGCGCGGTGGGGACCGACGAGGCGCCAGGACAATCCGTCGAGCATGGCGTCGGGAACGGTGGCGGCCGCCGATGATCGGAGCGCCATGAGCGCAGCCGGGACCAGAAGGAACAGCATGGCGCCACGTCGCATCGCGGTCTCACTCATCGTCTGGGGATACTACGGCATCGGGCGCACGATTCTAACCGGCAAGAACCGAGCCTACGAGTCGGGCGCCGTCGCGTCGTCGTCCCACGTCACGCGTATTCCTTCCCCCTCCAGCACGCTCGTGACGGGTCCGGGGCGGCAGAGGATCTCGACGCCGGCGTTGCTGATCCGCTGAAGAGCTTCGACGCCGGCCCGGTCGACGATGTGGACGCCGGCGAGATCGAGACTCACCGAGCCTCGTGATCGAAGGCATTCGCATTCGCGCTCCACGAGGGCCGCTCCCTCCGCGACGAGACTTCCTACGACCCTGAGCAGCGCCGACCTCGAGTCCGATCGCGCTTCGTATGTGATCCGCAGTGTCATGTGGTTCTCCTTCGTCGGCTCACGGACAGGTCGTGGTCACCCGCGGATCCGTCAGCGCAGAGCCTTGCGTGGCGAATCCGAGAGGCCCCTGGCCGCACGCGCTCTCGCCGCGGATCAGGTACCAGAAGCCGCTGCCCGGAACCGGGTTCGTCGCGTCCGACAGCGACGCACCCGAGATGTCGTCGAAGCACGCCTCATCGCCACCGCCCGGCCCAACCGGCAGCGCGCTCAGAAGGCCACGCACGGCATCCGATCGAGTGGAGCCTGGCGCCAGAGTCCATGTGACAAGCGTCGACCCGGCGACACGGTCGACCCGCACGCCGTTGACCTCTCCGGGCGGCGGGACCGGCGTGCCGATGCAGGTCCCGGCCTGGCAGGTATCGTTCGAAGTGCAGGAGTCGCCGTCGTTGCACGACGTGCCGTTCGCGGCGTTGAGGCAGCTCGAGCACCCCGGCAGTGCGACGGCTCCGATACGCGTGCTCCAGTTCAAACCGGTCGCGGCCATGTACTCGCTCGTGAACCAGAGCGTGCAGCCGTCTTCGGGATCGAGCGAGACATTGGAGTAATCGCCCCACCGTGTGCAGGTGGAGGGGCAGAGGGCACTGAACCCGCCGCCCCCGTTCACGAGCGTGGCCTCGGTGAACGAGATCGTGTTCAGCGCCGCGGTTCCGAGCTGACCGGCGTAACGGATGCCGGGGTTCAGGGACGAGCTCGTCGCGTCGTACTCCAGGAGCATGTCGCCGTTCTGGTCCACGCCCACGCCTGTCATGAAGCGGGAGAGGGTGTTGTCGGGCCTCCACTCGATGTCCTGGCGCGGCGTGGTCGAGACGGCGCCGCCGGTGACGACGATCTGAAAGAAGCGTGGGACGGCGATCGATGGACTGCTGGGGTTCCCGACCGTGTGCTGGCCCCAGAGCGACTCCACGCCGCCGATGTTCGTGTAGACCGAGGCTTGGATCGTGTGCTCGCGCAGCGTGTCGAGGGGGTCGGCGGTGCTCGTCAGGGTCGCGCCCGTGATCGTCCACGTGCTCGACACGTTCGTCGGACCGGTGAAGGTGGAGCTCCCCGGCGTGACGAAATCGGCGTGGAACTTGTACACGCGCAGCGTCGTCCCGTCGAACATCGTCATGAAGTAGTTCGGCGTGCCGCTGGGCGGCGCTCCGCTCTTGACATTGAACGTGCTGGGGGCCGGCCGGAAAACCGTCTCGACCCCCTGAAGGGTGATGCTGCCCATCGAGGCGACGAGGATGCTCGTCGGCAGCCCGGCTTCCATCTTGGCGATGTCCGCCGCCCATGCGGTAGCGCCACCGACGATTCCGCCGCCCTGCGAGCCCCAATAGAGACCGTCGGGCCAGATTCCCATCTTCTCGTAGTCGGGGAGGGTCGCACTGCCTTGGTTCGCGGCGATCGTGTAGAGAAAGAACCCGCCGGTGACCGGGTCGCCGGTCTTCGAGACCGCGATGCAGAACTGGAAGGGAGCAGCGGTCGTGATGTCCATCAAGATGAAGCGATCGTTGGCACTGTCGTAGCTGACCTGCGGGTCGCTGTGGCCCGTGCCGTCGCACGTCGTCCCGGTCGGCAGCGAGGCGAAGAGCGTGCGATAGAAGAACTGGGACGCCCGCACGCCGGTGCTCTTGACGTAGATGCCGACGGTTCCCCCGTTGGAGCTGTTCAGGAACTGGACGTAGTGCGTCTTCCCGACGGCGCCGGACGGATCCGGCGGCACCACGTTCTGACCGAAGTCCGCGTTCGCCATCCCCTCGAAGCTCGCCAAGGGGGCCGGGGCCGCGACGAGCGGGGCGAGGTCGGTGGGAGAAGGGCCGATCGCCTCGGGGCGATTGCCGGGGCGGCGGAGCTCGCCCGGTAGGAACGGCTCCTCCTCGCCGACGCCGTCGTCCATCGGGCGCAGCTCGCCGGGCGCGAGCCTCGGTGCTTCAAGCGCGGGTCCGGGGAGCGACCGAACGTCGCCGTTGAATTCGAACGGGGTCGCGTGAAAGCTCCGGATCGCGCCGGGCGCAGCCGCGATCGGTCCAGCGGGCTCATCCCCCACCGCCACCAGACACGGCAGGCACGCCAGAAGCAGGCCGACTTGAAGTGCTCTCATCTCGGGCTCCTCTCGAGTGTTCGTGACGGCAAGGCAACGCGTGTGCCACGCGCACGCCGGCGCCGTGCCTCGGCCGCAAGCGCCTCAGGAGAAGAGAGTTGGCCCGCGCGGTCGGGCGCTCGGTTCCCGCCGCCTCACACACACCGCGTCATCCGGCCGGCAGAATGCCAAAGCGCCTCGTTGCGCCGCGCGCTTGCCGTCACCGGGGGATGTCCCGTAGATATCTCATCGAACATTGCAAGAAAACGGCGTCGCGCGCGAATGCTTCTAGGGGAGGATCCGGACCGTGACCTTGACCGACGAGCAGTCCCTCGCAACGCGACGATCGCTGCTCAGCCGGCTGCGCGATCACGAGGACAGGGACAGCTGGCAGACGTTCTTCGATCGCTACTGGCGCCTGCTCTACAATGTCGCCAGGCGCGCCGGCCTCGATGACGTCGACGCACAGGACGTGGTGCAAGACACCGTGATCGCCGTCGCAAAGGAGATTCCCGAGTTCCGGTACGATCCGGCGCTCGGTTCGTTCAAAGCGTGGCTCTTCCGTATCCTGCGCCGCCGCGTCGCGGATCACTTCCGGAGACTCGGGCGCCGGCCGGCCGAGGCGGGCATCACGCCGGAGACGCTCGAAGAGACGGGCCATGCGGACGCGATCGTGATGCGGGACGGGATGAGCCTGAGCGACGCCTGGGACCAAGAGTGGGAACGCTCCGTGCTGGACGCCGCCATCGCGCAGGTGCGCGCCGAGGTGATCCCGAAACACTTCCAGGTGTTCGATGCCTGCGTGCTGAAGGAGTGGCCGGTCGCGAAGGTCGCATCGACCTTCGGAATGAACGCCGCGCAGGTTTATCTCGTGCGGCATCGCGTCTCTGCCGCCGTCAAGCGCGCCGCGCGCCGGATCGAGGGCGAAAGGCTGAAGGGCCGCCCCGTGTGACGAGTGCCGAAGCGCCGCTCCCGCTCGTGGCCGATCACGAGATCCTGAAACCGATCGGCGGCGGCAGCTACGGAGGGGTCTGGCTCGCGCGAAGCGCGGCGGGCCAGCTGCGTGCGATCAAGGTCGTGATGCGCAAGCGCTTTTCGAGCGAGCGCCCCTACGAGCGGGAGTTCGCCGGGATCCGGCAGTTCGAGCCGATCTCCCGCTCTCACCCCGGCGTCGTCCACATCCTCCACGTCGGGCGCGACGATACCGCGGGGTATTTCTACTACGTCATGGAGATCGCGGACGCCGTCGATGGGGATCCGGCGGCCCCACTTGCCGACTACGAGCCACGCACGCTCGCCTCCGAACTGAAGGCGCGGGGGCGGCTGCCCCAGATCGAGGTGCTCGCGCTCGGCGTCCAGCTCGCCGGCGCCTTGGACCACATCCATCGCCACCGTCTCGTGCATCGCGACGTGAAGCCGTCGAACGTGATTTTCGTCGACGGACAGGCCAAGCTCGCCGACATCGGACTGGTCACCGGCGCCGACGAGGCGAAGTCGTTCGTCGGTACGGAAGGGTTCATTCCCCCCGAAGGGCCCGGCTCGACGCAGGCCGACATCTTCGGCCTGGGAAGGCTCCTCTACGAGGCGGCGACGGGCAAAGATCGCTGCGATTTCCCGGACCTGCCCGGCGAGCTCGATGCATGGCCCGCCTCCGAGCGCAGCGGCCTGATGGAGCTGAACGAGATCCTCAGCCGTGCGTGTGCCCCCAAGGCATCGGAGCGGCACGCCAACGCCGCGGAGCTCGCGGGAGACCTGAACGTCCTCCTCGCCGGCCGCTCGATCCGTCGCGTCTACGGGAACGAGCACCGTGCGCGGCGCGCGACCCAGATCATCGGCATCGCCGTTCTCACGGCTTTGCTCGCTCTCGGGGCGTCGTGGTTCCAGCAGTCGCAGCGGCGCCAGGCGGAAGAGCGGGCCGGGAGGGAGGCGGCGCTTCGCGGCCGCGCGGAGGCCGCGGAGGGACGCGCGCGCGAGGATCTCCGCGCATCACTCTTGAATCAGGCGCTCGCGCTCACGAGCAGCAGCGAGGTGGATCGCCGGACGCGCGCGCTCGCCGCGATCAAGGCCGCCGCGAAGATCCGCCCCGGAATCGATCTGCGGAACGCCGCCATCGCCGCACTGACCGCCCCCGAGCTGCGCGTCGTGCGGCAATGGAGTCTTCCCGCAACCGACGTTCTGGCATCACGGCCGGATCGTCAGCTCAGGCGCTACATGAGATGGAACTCGGATCGCACCGTCTCGGTCCATTCGATCGAGAACGACGCGGAGCTTCTCCGGCTGCCCCCCGCCGGGAGCCCGGCCGACTTCGGCACCTTCAGCCCCGACGGGTCGTGGTTGGCCGTCAAGTACCGCGACAACGTGCTGGGTGTCTGGAACTTGTCCGCCCACACGCAAAGCCTGGTCGTCGGAAACATCGCGCTGTTCGCCTTCACGCCCGATAGCCGGCGTCTGATCGCCGCCCGCACGGAAGGCCACCTCCAGGTGTTCGATCTGGCGTCGGGACGCGAGTCCGCCCGTCAACCGCTTGGCTACGTTCCGGGCGCTCTCGCGGTCCACCCCACCGAGCCCATCTTCCTCATCTCCGGACTGGGACGCAGGGGAATCGAGATTCGTCGCCTGGAGGACGGCACCCTGGTCCGACGGCTGGATGCTCCCGAGATGGGCCTCGCCGCCGATTGGACCGCGGACGGCAAGAGCCTCATCACCGCGCACGGCGACTTCTCGGTCCGTGTCTGGGACTGGCCGTCGATGAACGCTCCTCGGCTGGTTCTCAGACTGCATCGAGCCGAGCCGGTCTTCTTGGCGACGGATCCTGCGGGGCGCTTCCTGATGTCCGTCGCATGGGACAGCCAGGCGTTCCTCGTGGATCTGCGGGACGGCCGGCTGCTCTCCAGTCAAGCGGCCCAAGCCGTCTACGCGGCCGGCGATCGCCCGGCGTTTCTCCTGACCAACAACGTCGACTGGACTCTGGTCGAGCTCCAGCCGCCTTTCGCACTCGAGGAGGTTCCCCTCCACGAGAAGGACAAGGGCCCTCGGGAGGCGGTGTTCAGCGCCTCGGGGCGCTGGCTCGCCACCGGAGGACCCGACGGCATCCGGATCTTGGATCGCACGACCCGCGAGGTCCTCAGAGTGATGGACGACGCACCGGCGCTGCGCATCGCATTCAGCGCGGACGCCACGCGACTCTACGCGATCACGCTGGACCGGCTCTGCGCCTGGGAACTACGGACGGATCCCTCGACGAGCCGGCTGCGCGCCGAGCGCATCGAGCTTCCGGGGCTTGGCGATCGCCACTTTCGGGACGCCACTTCGGCGGAGATCTTCGACGGGGGTGAGCGGTGGCTGTCGATCTGGAGAGGGCCGACGGCGGGTCATTGGTCGTGGGCCGAGGGTCGATTCGCCAGCGATGAGATCGATGCGCGAGGAGAGCTCGAACCCGGCAGCAACGACCCCCGTGTGAGCCCGGACGGCCGCTGGCTGGCATGGGGGAACTGGCATGGGCACGACGCCGCGATCCGGCGCATGGGCTCGCACGATCCACCGGTCGTGCTAAAGGTCGCCGGCTCGGTGTCGGTGGCGTTCAGTCCGGACAGCCGTCTGCTCGCGGTCGGCGGGTCGGAGGAGATCCGTTTCTACGACGTCGGCACGCTGAACGTCGTCCACACGATCCCCCGCCAGCCGAGCCGGCCGCTCTCCCCCGTCATCTCGTTCACGCGAGGGTCGAGCCTCTGTGCGATCACCTTGCCGCCCGAGGAAATCCTGCTCGCCGACACGGCGACGGGCAGCGAGCTCGCCCGGCTTCCGGCCAGCTCATTCATCCTGTGGAGCGTCTCGTTCGCCCCCGATGATCGATTCCTCGCCGCCACCAGCTCGGACCACCGCGTCTTGATCTGGGATATCCCGAAGCTGCGTCAGGAGCTCCGCGAGCTCGGGTTGGATTGGTAGCCCTGCCGCGTTTTTTCCGCTCCGTGAAAGATTCCTCCGCGCCCAGCGAATGCACCGGTAGTGGAGGGTCCCATCGTGCACAACGGCGATGAAACGATCCAAGACCCGGAACGGCTCGCGATTCTGCGGCAAACCGCCCTGCTCGACACGCCTCCCGAGGAGGCCTTCGATCGCCTGACGTGTCTTGCGACCACGCTCCTGCGTGCGCCCGTCGCACTCGTGTCCCTGGTCGATGGGGATCGCCAGTTCTTCAAGAGCTGCGCCGGCTTGCCGGAACCGCTGGCTTCGCTCCGGCAGACGCCGCTGACGCACTCGTTCTGCAAGCACGTGGTCGCGTCGGGCGAGCCGCTCATCGTCTCGGACATCAGGGAGTCGAGCTTCAAGGACAATCCGTCGGTCTTCGGCATCGGGGAGATGGCGTACACCGGAATCCCGCTCACCACGACCGAAGGACATGCCCTCGGCGTCTTTTGCGTCGCGGACGCCAAGCCGCGGGACTGGACCGACGAGGAGATCCAGATCCTTCGGAGCCTGGCCTCGTCCGTCATGGCGGAGATCCAGACGCGGCGCATGGCGAACGAGCTGCGAGTGCTCAACGACAACCTCCAGCGCCTCGTCGATGACCGCACCCGCCGGCTGAGCCACGCCGAGCAGCGTTGGCGCGTTCTCCTCCAGGTGAACAACTCGCTCGTGACCTGCCTCGACCGGGAGAGCCTCCTCTCGGCGATCGCCGGCGCGCTCCAGGGCGTGATTCCTTTCGACCGCGCGGCGCTCATCCTGACCGACTCGGCCGAAGGGGACTTCAACATCTTTCGCATCGCGGGCGCCGATCCGCTTCCGCCCGGCATCCCCCGCAAGACGGTCTGGAAGCGGGAGGGGAGCCGGACCGCGCGGATCCTCGAGACGGGATGCCCGATGCGGACGCACGACCTCCGCGAAGACGGATCGTTCACAGAACATGCGGCGCTGATCGCGCAGGGGCTTCTCTCGGCCCTCTCGGTGCCGCTCTCGGCGAAGGGAAAGGTCATCGGCACGCTGAACGTCGCCAGCCGGGAGGTCGGACGGTACGACGAGAGTCACTCCGAGCTTCTGCTCGCAATCGCCGATCAGGTCGTTCTCGCCATCGCGAACATGCTCGCGTACGAAGAGGTCGCGGCGCTCAAGCAACGGCTCGAGCAGGAGAACCTGTACCTGCAGGAGGAATGCCGCGGTGAGGCGCCGTTCGCGGACGTCATCGGCCAGTCCCCCGGCATCCGGAACGTCCTCGCCAAGATCGAGAAGGTCGCGGCCACCGACTCCACGGTGCTCGTGACGGGAGAGACGGGGACGGGCAAGGAGCTCGTCGTCCGTGCGATCCACGGTCTGAGCGCGCGCAAGAACAAGATCCTCGTCAAGGTGAACTGCGCCGCACTTCCGACCGGCGTGATCGAGAGCGAGCTGTTCGGGCACGAGCGCGGCGCCTTCACCGGCGCACTCACCCGCAGGGTCGGCCGATTCGAGCTGGCCCACGGCGGCACGCTGTTCCTGGACGAGGTCGGCGACCTTCCGGCCGAGCTTCAGGCGAAGCTCCTCCGCGTCCTGCAAGAGGGCGAGTTCGAGCGCGTCGGCGGCACGCAGACGCTCAAGGTGAACGTCCGCCTGGTCGCGGCGACAAACCGTGATCTCGCGAAAGCGGTCGAAGAGGGACGGTTCCGCGCGGACCTCTATTACCGTCTCAACGTCTTCCCGATCCCGATCCCTCCCCTGCGCGAGCGCGAGGAAGACATCCCCCGTCTCGTGCGCCACTTCGTGATGCTCTACGCCTCGAGGATGGGGAAGTCGATCAGCGCGATCAGCGAGCACGCCATGCGCAAGCTCACCGCGTATCATTGGCCCGGCAACGT
Organism: Candidatus Polarisedimenticolaceae bacterium; assembly: GCA_036275915.1. Classification (NCBI taxonomy): domain Bacteria; kingdom Pseudomonadati; phylum Acidobacteriota; class Candidatus Polarisedimenticolia; order Candidatus Polarisedimenticolales; family Candidatus Polarisedimenticolaceae; species Candidatus Polarisedimenticolaceae bacterium. The sequence continues at coordinate 336,839 of DASUCV010000009.1, forward strand.
GCGGGAGCTCCAGAACATCATCGAGCGCGCGGTCATCCTGTCGACGGGAGGCCGCATCGAGCTGGACGACCACCAGCTCGCGGCGCCTGTCGCCGCCACCGGCGCGGCGGCGAAAGCCATCGCGACCCTCGAGGACGTCGAGCGCGAGCACATCCAGACCGTGCTCAAGCGCGTGGGATGGCGCGTCAGCGGTGAGCGAGGGGCCGCGCGGATCCTCGGGCTCAAGCGCACCACGCTCGAGGCGCGCATGAGCAAGCTCCGCATTTCTCGTCCTGCCTGAAGTCGCGCCCGCGAAAGAGTCTCGAAACTCGAGCGCCATGCGGCGCTCGAGCGCCGTCACGCCGCCTGAATCCTCGATCAAGAACGGTACGTCATCCTTCTCTGGACTCTTGCTCTCGCCAAACGACCAACAAGCTTGCGACCAACGTGAATGGCAATCTGCCAGCCGGCTGGCGTGCGCCCTTCGCCCACATCGAAACGCACTGAGCGACCCTCACTGCAAATCGCGCGCGCTCTGACGCGTTTGCGCTCGTTGAGCTGCGACGCGACGCCCATGGCACGCGCGTTGCCATCTCTCGCCGCCGTGTCGCAAACCAAACCAATCATCACGAAGGGAGTTCGTCACATGAACTTGAACGCACGGTCTGCATTCCTCATCGGTTTCGCGGGGTCGATGTCCCTCGGGCTCATGCCCGTCGCGAGCGCGGCGCCGTCGGCCACTCTGAGCGACGGCCTCCGCGCCGCGCTCACCCACGTCTCCGTCGACACGAAGGGCCTCGCGCCCCAGGTGCGGATCACGTCGCCACTGAACGGCGCCTTCATCGCGCCGGGCGATGGGCGCGTCGGCGCCGGCAATCCCAACGGCACCGGAATGGCGATCGTCGCGGAGATCGTCACGCGTGACACCACGTCGATCTCCGTCGACGAGGACGTCAACATCCGTCACGTCGACAAGCTGGGCAGCTTCAACCCTCAGTTCCCGGGGCTGTTCGTCTTTCTCGATGAAGATCTCGTCACGCCGACGGGGACGATCATCCGGGCCGACACGAATCTGGCCCCGCTCTTCAACATCGCGGGGTCGGACGACACCCCCGGTCCCGGTGTGACGGTCTGGGTCGGGTGGCACGTGCTCGAATCGCTCCGTCCGGCAAGCGGCGCCCACAGCTTCAACCTGACGGTCGCCGTCATCGACAACGCCGGCCGCGTCGGCTTCGACCGCATCAAGCTCAACGTCGACACCTCGGTGACCGATCGCTTCGGCACGTCGGGCAACGGCCTGACCCAGAACCCCGGCGAGGCGAACCGCGTCGCCGGCGGCACCGCGCCGGTCGTCCAGATCCTCGCCCCGCGCGAGCCGTCGGCCGTGACCTTCGGCCTGGCGCCGCCGAACGGATCGCTGGCCTTCATCCAGGTCGCGATCACCGACAAGGAAGGCGACGTCGTGGTCGACGAGGTCGGGAACTCGGACGGCACCGTCGATCCCACGGGCACCAATCTCGCGGCGGCGCTCGGACGCATCGACGATCCGGCCGCAGGCGTGGGCAATCCGAACCGCAACGTTCCCGGCTTCGACTTCGAGTTCAGCGTGCCCTCCGGAGCGGCCGGAGGCCTCGCCAACGTGAATGTGGGCCGCCTCTTCAACGTGGCCGGCAGCGAGGTCATTCTTCTCGAGGACGGCACGCCGGCCGTCCGCACGGTCCTCAACTGGGTCGTGGGGGCGCCGTTCGTCGGAAGCGCGCTGCTCGACAACTTCGTGACCTTCAAGGCCACCGTGACCGACGCCAACGGCAACCAGGGCGTCGCCACGCGCACCTTCCAGCTCACCCATTCGGCGGTGAACGGTCAGGCTCTCACCCCCCAGCCGATCGGTTTCTAGTCCTGGACACCGTCGATGCTTGCCCGGCGGCGATCCCGCCGGGCAAGCCCTTCCACTCTCCAACAGATGATCGATCGGGAGGAAGAACGATGAAGCGAAATGTGATGTCGATGGCCCTCGGCCTCGCGCTGCTCACGCTTGCGCTGCCGGCGGCGCACGCGCGCACGTGCGGCCCCGACGCGGTGCCCGTAGGGGCGGTCTGCTTGGATCGGTACGAAGCGAGCGTGTGGCGGGTCCCCAATCCGAACACGACGAACGCGCCGTTGGTCGCAAAGATCCAGCTGGGAACGGTGACCCGTGCGGATCTGACGGTGGCCGGGGCGACGCAGCTGGGCACGCTCGGCGACGACTACGCGCCGTGCAGCCATGACGGCCAGAGCTGCGTCGACGACATCTACGCGGTGAGCCTGCCTGCGCTCTTCCCCTCGGCGGACATCACCTGGTTCCAGGCGCAAGAAGCGTGCGCCAACGCCGGCAAGCGTTTGCCGACGAGCGCGGAGTGGCAGCTCGGCGCGACCGGAACACCGGACGCCGGCGCGGACAACGGAACGACGAATTGCAACAGCAACACGGGGTCGGCCACGCTCACCGGCGCGCGCACGGATTGCCAATCGGCTCGGGGCGCCCTCGACATGGTCGGGAATCTGAGCGAGTGGGTCGCGGATTGGGTGCCGCTGTCGACGGCGTGCTCCAGCTGGGGCGCCTTCAGTGACGACTGGATGTGCCTCACCGGGGCGAGCACGACGGACGTCGGTCCCGGCGCGCTCATTCGCGGCGGCGATTTCCGGAGCCGCACGTCCGCCGGTCCGCTTGCCGTGATCGGCTCCGGCGGGCCGTTCAGCTCGCGGAATTTCATCGGCTTTCGTTGTGCGCGCTAGGGAGGCAACGATGAAGACGAGCGTGACGACCGTTCTCGCGCTGGTGCTGTGGTGGGGCCTCTGCGCCGCGGCGACCGCTGCCACGTGCGCGCCCGATGCGGTGCCGGCGGGGACCGTGTGCCTCGACCGGTACGAGGCGACCGTGTGGCGCGTACCGAACCCCACCACGACGAACGCGCCCTTGGTTCGGAAGATCCAATCCGGGCTCGCCTCACGACTCGACCTGGTGTCGAGCGGGGCGACGCAACTGGGCTTGGGAGCGGACAACTACACCCCCTGCACCGACAATGGTCAGAGCTGCGCCGGCGATATCTTCGCCATCAGCTTGCCTTCCGAGATCCCGTCGGCGTTCATCACGTGGTTCCAGGCGCAAGAGGCGTGCGCCAGCTCCGGCAAGAGGCTGCCGACGAGCGCCGAGTGGCAGGTGGGAGCCGACGGAACGCCGGACGCGGGGCCCGACAACGGGACGACCGACTGCAACAGCGCAAGCGGCGGCTTGTCGGCCACCGGCTCCCGCAGCGCCTGCGTCTCCGCACGCGGCGCTTTCGACATGGCGGGCAACCTCGAGGAGTGGGTCGCGGACTGGACGACGCTCTCGAGCGTGTGCACCGGCTGGGGCATCGTCAGCGATGACCGGATGTGCCTCGCCGGGGCGAGCACGATCATCGGCGGTCCGGGTGCGCTGACGCGCGGCGGCTCGTTCGTCGATCACACCGGGGCGGGCCCACTCGCCGTCATCGGAGCCCGCAGGCCGACCGCCATCTTCGGGTTCATCGGCTTTCGCTGCGCCGCCGAGAATGCCGGTCCTGTTCCTGCGGAGGTGGACAACGGCGTCCGCGTGTCGCGGAGCGGATTGAGCGCCGTGCTCAAGTGGAACGTCGCGTCCGGCGCAACGACCTCGTCGGTCTTGCGCGGGCACGTGAAAGGGTTACCCGTCGGCACGGCCGGCGCCGACGAGCGATGCCTGGTGTCGAACCTCGCCTCCGACACCTTCACGGATCCTGAGCTTCCCTCCGGCGGCGACGCGTTCTGGTACCTCATCCGCGGGGAGAACGTGGGCGGCAGCGGCCCGTACGGATTCGAGGAGACGCACGGCGCCCCTTCGGCAACGAGGGTCAGCACGGCCTGTCCGTAGGCCGACAACGAGGAGAACACCATGACCGACGAAACGAAAGACAAGAAGGACGTGATCCTGCACGACCACTACCACGACGGCGTCGACCGTCGTGGGTTCCTGAGGTGCATGGCCTGGGCGGGGACCGGAGCGCTCTACGTCATGCAAGGCGGCGTGCTGAAGTCGTATGCCATGGGAGCGGCGCCGCGCGTGGGCTCCGGGAAATCGGCGGGCGAGCTGAGTTTCGTCCAGATCAGCGACAGCCACATGGGATTCAACAAGGCCGCGAACGGCGATGTCGTCGGCACGTTGAAAGCGGCGGTCGACAAGATCAACGCCCTTCCGGTGGCGCCGGAGTTCATCCTCCACACCGGCGACATCAGCCACCTCTCGAAGGCCGAAGAGTTCGACACCGTAGACCAAGTCTTGACGGGCGCGGTCGCCAAGGATGTGTTCTACGTTCCCGGCGAGCACGACGTCCTGAACGACGACGGCAAGCAGTACCTCGAGCGTTACGGCAAGGCCACGAACGGCACGGGGTGGTACAGCTTCGACAAGAAAGGCGTGCACTTCATCGGCCTCGTCAATGTGATGAACCTGAAGCCGGGCGGGCTCGGCTCGCTCGGTCCCGACCAGCTCGAGTGGCTGGAACACGACGTGAAGCATCGGAAGGCGAGCACGCCGATCGTCGTGTTCGCGCACATGCCGCTGTGGTCGGTCTACCCCGAATGGGGCTGGGGGACCGAGGACAGCGCGCAAGCGCTGTCGTACCTGAAGAAGTTCGGTTCGGTGACCGTCCTCAACGGCCACATCCACCAACTCATGCAGAAGGTCGAGGGGAACGTGACCTTCCACACCGCCGCGTCGACGGCCTTCCCGCAGCCGCACCCCGGCAAGGCCGATTCCCCAGGTCCGATGGTGGTTCCGGCCGGCGAGCTGCGAGGCCTTCTCGGCATCACCGACGTCAACGTCGTTCGGGGACGCCAAGCCCTCGCGATCGTGGACTCGTCGCTCAAGTAGGTTCGCGAATGACACCTCACAGATTTCACCTCACGAAGAAGGGAACGGACATGAGAGAACTCATCCAGAAGACGGGCCGGATCGCAGCGCTCGCGCTCGCCTCGACTTTGGTCATCGGGGGCTCGGCCGTCGTCCTAGCGCGGGCCGAGACGGCGATGCCCCCCACCGCGGACGTCAAGATCGACAACTTCAGTTTCGGCCCGGTGATGCTCACAGTCGCACCCGGGACCAAGGTCACGTGGACGAACCGGGACGACATTCCCCACACGGTCGTTGCCGACGACAAGACGTTCAAGTCGAAGACGCTCGACACCGACGAGACGTTCTCGTACACGTTCGACAAGCCGGGGACGTACCCCTACTTCTGCTCGATCCACCCGCACATGACGGGACAGGTCATCGTGAAATGAAGTCGCGGCACGCCGGCTAGCGGGGATCGAGATGCGAGGGTTTCTCGGCACCGGCGCCACGTTCGCCGCGGACCTGAGCCTGCTTCTCCAGGTGGCGATGGGCTTGGCGCTCGTCGTGGGCGCGCGGCTGGCGCGACGCCGGCTCTATACCGCACATGGGATCTGCCAGACGACCGTGATGGTTCTGAACCTCGTGGCGATTGTCTGGTTCATGGTCCCGTCGTTCCGCGGGCAGGTTATCCCGCGGCTGCCGGCGGGCCTGGGCCGACGCTACGTTGCCGTGGCGAGCAGTCACGCGCTCCTCGGAGCCGGGGCCGAGGCGCTCGGCCTCTACATCGTGCTGGTGGCCGGAACCGAGATCGTCCCGAGGCGGCTGCGCTTCACGAACTGGAAACGGTGGATGCGGATCGAGCTCGGACTGTGGTGGGTGGTCGTGCTCACCGGAATCTGGACCTACGCTTGGTGGTACCTGGCGCCGCTGGCGCGCTGATCATGTCGAAGCTCCTCACAAACGTGAGGCACGGACGTACAGCGGAAAGCGCAGCTCTCGAATGACGTCTGGTCCGCCGAATAAGGCGGCGACCTCCGCTTCGAGCGCGGGGATCGGGTTCGTGTTCGTCGCGGCGATGTAAGCCGGCAGCGGGCTCCAGCTCGCAGCGAACATGGCGACCTGCCGCGCGCTCCATCGCAGCGTCGAGAAGAACGGCGGCACCTCGATCTCTTCACCCGGCAGATCGATGCCGGCGAAGCCATCATCGACCAGGAGCACGTTGGGCGGATAGTACGGGCCGAGGACGTCTTTGTAGAGGCGCCAGAGGATCGCGTCGAGCCGCGCGTCTGACGCGCGAGCGACGTGATAGGTCCACGCAACGGCGACGCCGCCGGGCCTCACGACCCGTCGCAGCTCCTCGTAGTACCTCGGGAGATCGAACCAGTGCGCAGCCGCGGCCGACGTCGCGAGATCGACCGAGCGGTCGTCGAGGCCCGACGCTTCGGAACGCGCGACGCGGTAGTCGATCTTCGGATGTTGCCGGGCGTGGCGCAGCTGCTCCGCGCTGATGTCCGTCGCGATCACGCGATCGAAGCGCTGCGCCAGGCCCCACGCCGCCTGGCCGCTTCCCGTCGCCGCGTCCCAGGCGAGGTTTCGAGCCGGCGCAATGGCGGCGAGCCAGTCGAACAGCTCTTCGGGATAGCCGGGACGGCCGGCGAGGTACTCCTTCGCGACGAGGGAAAAGTCGGGAACTCCGGGCGTGTCGCTCAAGGATTCACCGCTCGCAAGCGAGGAGTCTAATACGTCGGTATCCTTTGGAGATGAGCAGGGCCTTCATCAAAGAAGATAGTCAGCCGGAGGAGCAGCCTCCCAAGCCGCTCCGTTCGGTCTTGCCGGAAGGTTCCCCGAACTACGTGACGCCGGACGGGGCGAAGCGGATGAAGGCCGAGCTCGAAGCGCTGATCGCGCAGCGCCGCCCTGACGAGCGCATCCGCGAGCTGACGCGCATCCTCGAGTCGGTGGTCGTCCTCGACCCTCCCACGGAAGACCTCGACATCGTGCGGTTCGGGGCGACGGTGTCCGTGCGGAGCAACGGCGAGACGGTGCGCTACCGCATCGTCGGCGTGGACGAGACCGACGTCGCGCGCGGCCACATCAGCTGGGTCTCCCCGATAGCGATGGCGCTGCTCTCCGCCGAGGTCGGCGACACCGTTCGCGCAAAGCTTCCCTCGGGCGAGAGAGAGCTCGAGATCCTCGACGTCTCCTACTGAGGGGACCTCGGGAACGCTCAGGGGCACGCGGCGGGTGAAGCCTGGATCGAAGCATCGCGCGACGCGACCTGGTGACACACCTCGGCGTCGTACGTCGGTGCGTCTCCGTCGAGCCGGTTCACGCGGACGAGATACCAGTAACCGCCGCCCGCCGTGGGCGCCTGGTCGTCCTCGAGTGAGGTCGCGCCCGCGTCGTTCGCGAGGCAGTCCGTCGTCGCCACGCTGAACTCGCCGTGGCTGGAGGCGAGGACGCCGAGGCTTCCGCGGACGACATCGTACGTGCTCGATTGTTCGGGAGCGGCGAAGTTGAGCACGGTCTGTCCCGGAGCCGGCTTCGCGAGCGACAGGAGTCCAGCGTCTTCGAACGGCTCGTCGATCAGGCCGTCGCAATCGTCGTCGAGGCCGTTGCACGACTCGCGGGCGCCCGGATGGACGTCCGGGTTGTCATCCGCGCAATCACCGCCTCCATGCGGGCACGTGGCGCCGGCGACCACGATCATCCGGGCATCGCAGTAACCGTCGCCGTCGTCGTCGCAGCCTTCATCGATGATCCCGTCATGATCGTCGTCGATCCCGTTGCAGATCTCGGCGTCGCACGCATCGCCGACGCCGTCCCCGTCCGCATCCGACTGCGCCGGGTCGCTGACCGTCGGGCAGTCGTCCTCGCTGTCCGGGATGCCGTCTCCGTCGCTGTCATGCGCGGGAACGAGCGCCGTCCGCAGCAGGTAGATGTGGCCGACCTGACCGAGGAGGTAGCCGCGGCCGTCCGAGTTCAGGAAGGCGAGCCCGTTCGAGCCCCAGCGGATCAGGCTGCTCGTGTAGAACGAGAGATCCGTCGGAAGCGCGAGCGAGCCGAGCTCCGCGAGCGTGTCGCGGTCGCACGCCGCGATCGTGTACGCGCTGGGCTTCTCGAGAAGATAGACACGAGCCGTTACCGGGTCCGGGGCGACGGCCTTCGAGGTCGAGGCGTTTCCGGGGAACGTTCCGATGCGCGTCTTGGCTTCGGGGTCGATGATGTCACCGTCCGAAGTGAACACGCGTCCCCGATCGAAGCGGATGTCGACGTCGAAGCCGGTGACGAGATTCTGCGTCGAGTCGAGGAGCGACACGCCGCCCGGGCCCACGTCCATTCTCGAGAAAGGAAAAGCAGAGCTCTGGTTGTAGTACCCGTACACGCGCGCGGCCGTCGCGCCGAACTCGATGACGTTGGCCGAGTAGGCCGACGTGCCGCGCTTCACGCCGTCGTCGTAGACCGCGACCTCTGCCGCTCCCGCGGCAGCGACCGTCTGCGGCCCTCCGGGCGCGACGGCGAGGTCGAACACGGCCCCGCCGCTCAATGCCGGGAACTCGAGACCCGGGGTCAGGGTCGCCGTGTCGAGCCTGCGGATGGAGAACCCGCCGGTGAGGGCGACATAGACGGCGGAACCGTCGTCCGACAGGGCGAGCTTGCCGGGCTCGCTTCCGACGAGCGTCGATGCGACGACGTTCCCTGTCGACGCCGAGATCGCCACCACGCGGTTCGGGTAGTGAGGATCCAACCCGCTCACGCTGGCCAAGATCCGGCCGGAGCCCGGGTCGTAGACGAGATCGTTGGCCGTCAGATCGAGCTCCGCCAACCGGTTGGCCGTCGGCGTGGCAACGACTCGATTCGTCTGACGGTCGGTGTTGTTGAGCGGCCGCGAGTCCGGTTGATCGCTCACGACCGAGACGGTGTTCACCGCCGGCCCGGCACTCGGCATGCGGATCGTGATCCGCGCCGTGATCGTGCTGTCCGCCGGGACTTCGCCGAGGGCGCAACTCACGGTGCCCGCGGAGGCCGAGCATCCCGCGGTCGTCGAAACGACGGAGGCCCCGGCGGGAAGCGTGTCCGTCACGATGACGCCGGTGGCGTCGGCCGGTCCGAAATTCTGCACGGCCAACCGGTACGTCAGGTCTTCTCCCACGACGGCCGGATCGGGACTGTCCTGCTGCACGACCGCGACGTCGGCCGACGTCGCGGACGCCGCGACGAGCGGCGCATCGAGGAGCACGATGAAGCCCTGATCCGCGAAGGAGCTCTGCGGGATGGCAAGGGCCAGCCCTTGCGCCCCGACACGGACCAGATCGATCGGGTCGCCGTAGCTCCCCGGCGGCACGATCGATCCGAGGTAGGCGAACGAGCCTCGATCGAACGCACGGACCGACGGATTCGGACCCACAGTGGCGATGAACGCGCGGCCACCATCGGCATCGAGGGCCACCTTCTTGCCGGTGATGATGCCGGGATTCAGGCCTAGCCGGCGAGGCACTTCCGGATCGACGACCTCGCCATGAGCCGCGTAAATCCGGCCCGCGTCGAAGGCGATGTCGCCGCTGCTCGAGATCAGCCCGCTGAACGCATCGCGGATTGATACGCCGAGCGAATCCACCTGCATCCGTGTGAACGTGTTGCCCGAGCTGCCCGCCTCGTAGCCGTACAGCTGCGCCGCGGAGGCGCCGAACTCGATCCGGTCGCTGCTCGGCGGACCGACGAGGTGCGGGCGTACGCCTGCGTCGTCGTACACGGCGATTCCCTGCCCCGTATTGGTGCCGCTCTTCCTCGCGACGACGAACGCCAGCGGATCTCCGGGAACCGCCTCGAGATCGTCGACGGTGTACGCGCCGAACGACGAATCCCGTCCCACCCAGATCGCGGCGCCCGCCGTCCACGCCTGGAGGTCGACCCGCCGGACGGCCTCCGCGCCGGCCAGCGCGACGTACAGGTACCGGCCGTCGTCGGAGACGGCGAGGGCCCGCGGCTCGCTCCCGACGTCGAGCGAACGCACGATGATGCCGGTCTCGGGATCGATGGCGCTGACCGTGTTCCCGTAGCGAGGATCCGCGCCGCCGATGCTAGCGAGCAACAAACCCGTGTTGGGATCGACGGCGAGTCCCTTGGCCGACACGTCGACAATGCCGAGGCGCTGGCCGGTCACCGGCGCCACCGCCAGAACCGACTGCGTGGCGGTGTTGTCCGCCGGATGCACGTCCGGCTGCGCCGCGGTCACCGACGCCGTGTTCGAGATGCGATCGGATCTCCACGCGTTGGCGACGATCTCGACGGTTGCCGTCTGGCCCGGCGCGAGCGTTCCGAGACTGCAGCTCACGACGAACGTCCCGGTGCAGCTCGGAGGCGCCGCGACGAACGTCAGCCCGATCGGCATCGTGTCCTGCACGACGACGCCGCTCGCGGACGCCGGCCCCGCGTTGCGCACCTCGAGCGTGTACGTGACGTTCTGGCCGACGGTCACCGGCCCGTAAGAGCCGGTGAAGTCGAGCGAGAGGTCCGCGGCGTTCGCGGCCTGGACGAGAGCGGTGCGGACGAGGATCAACTCGCTCGTCGTCCGGACCGCCAGGCCGTCGTCCCCCCAGCGCAGGACCTGCTGCGACGATCCGAAGGAGCCGCTGAAGGTCTTCGATCCGAGCAGGACGAACCGGCCGAGGTCGAATGCCGAGACCGTCAAACCGCTCGTGCCGGAGCTGACGCCGAACGCGCGTGCGAGCGAGGCATCGGCGACGACGACCCCGGCGCCCGGGAGCACGCCGCTCAATCGGTTCGACGTCGGGTCGAGCACCTTGCCGCCGTCCGAGTAGAAGTGCCCCGCGAGATACCTCATGCCGCCGGCGGCGTAGCACGGGACGGCACCCGTCACGTCCTGGACCGAGACGCCATCCGGTCCCACGACGAGGCGCGTGAAGTCGGCCCCGCTCGACTGCCGGTTGCAGACATCGAGCTGCGAAGCGGACCCCGCGAATCCGAGGTCGTCGCCGTACACCTGTACGGTCCCGGATCTTTCGACGCCGCCGTCGTCGATCGCGACGCGGTAATAAGGAAGGCCGACCGTCGTCGCGACGGCCACCGACGCTGGCGATCCGGGCACCGCCGCCAAATCGATGAGACTCCTGGGCCCCCACTGCGGATCCGTGCCGAGCGAGAATCGGAGATCCGGCGCCAGCGTGTTCAAGTCGATCCGCTGGATCGCTTTCGGGGTCCCGAGCCCCACGTGGAGATACTGGGCGTCTTCCGAGAGCGCGAGCTTCGTCGGCGTCTCGCCGATGAACAGCGGCGTCCCGATCGCTCCGGTGACGGGATCGATCGGGACGACTCTGCCGCCGTCGCCCCCCGCGGTCGGCAGCGTCGCGTAGATGCGCTGCCGGGTCGCGTCGTAGACCATGTCGATGAATCGGCTCGCGATGACGCGCGAAGAGTCGGCGTGCGCGACGCTAACCGCGAAGCCGAAGAGCAGGGAGCCTGTGAAAAGCGCGACGCGTCGCATCCCCACCCTCGCGTCGAGCCGGTCGTCGCGGCCCATCTGCGGCGAAAGTTAGTCCCCGGACGTCCTTGAATCAATAGGACGGCGCAAGGCCACCCTGAAGCCGCGTCACGGCATTGGCTTCATCGTCGCCGGATCCCGGAGCGGCAGCTTCTTGTAAGGGAGCGGCGTCGCGTCCTTCAGGGCGCCGGCGTGGTCGGGGTCGCCCGGTTCCACCTCGTCGCCCTTGCCGACGACGACGATGACCATCTTGTTGACGTCGAAGAGCTGCTTCGCCATGCGCTGCACGTCGGCCGCGCTGACGGCCTGGATCTTCTCGCGGAAGTTCGCCCACCAGTCTTCGGGCCAGCCTTCGCGGGCTTCGTCGGCGAAGCGCGTCGCGATCGCCTGCTTCGTGCCCCACTGGCTGGGGAACGCTTCGATGATGCCGTCCTTGTTGACGCGCATCTCTTCTTCGGAGGGCGCCTGGTCCTTCAGCTTCTTGATCTCTTCCATGGCGAGACGCAGCGCGTACGCGACGGAGCGGTTCTTGTTCTGCATCGTGCCGATGACGTCGCCGCGCCAGTACGTGCCGGGCTCGAGGTTCGAGTAGACGCCGTAGGTGAGCCCCTCGTCGGAGCGGATCCGCTTCATGAGGCGGCTCGTGAACCCGCGGCCGCCGAGGATCTGGTTCGCCACGAACGCCGCGTACCAGTCGGGATCGCTGCGGCGGATACCGGGGAACGCCCAGCGGACCGCCGCCTGCGTCCCGTCCTTGTCGACGAAGTAGAGGCCGGGGGTCCGCTGGAACTCGGGAGCGGGAACGGCGGGGCTGACCTTGGCGTCGGGCCCGGCCTTGATCGATCCCACGGTGCGGTCGAGCGCGTCGATCATCGACTTGCGGTCGAACTGCCCGGCGGCGGCGACGAAGAAGTTCGACGGATTGAGGAAACGCTTGTGGAAGGCGGCGAGGTCGCCCTGCGTGATCGATTCGAGGCTGGCCATCGTGTCGTCGGCGCTCGCGAAGTGATCGTCGCCGAAGAGGAGGTGCCGGGACTGGTAGCCGGCGATCGACAAGACGTCGTCGTTGCGGCGCCCGATGCGCTGCCGGCCCTGGCGCTTCGCGAGGTCGAGACGATCCTGCGCGAACGCGGGCTGCGTCAGCACCTGCATCATCAGGTCGAGGCCTTCGCTGAGATCCTTATCGAGCACCGTGAGCGACACGTTGCAGCTCGTGTCGGTGCACGCGCTCGTCAGCGTCGCGGCCAGCGACTCGAGCCGGTCCTCGAGCTGCGAGGCGTCGAGCTTCGCCGTGCCGCCCTGCGCGAGCTGCGCGCCGTAGATGGCGGCGAGCCCTTCCTTCCCCTTGGGGTCCATGTACGACCCGCCGCGCCATGAGACCGTGACGCGCACGAGCGGCGTTCCTTCCTTGCCGTTCGGCGCGACGTAGACGGGGATGCCGTTCTTGAGCTTCGCCTTGTAATCCTTCACCCTCGGGGTGTCGAACTTGATCGGAGAGAAGCTCAGCTTCTCGGGACGGTCGGGAATCTGCTGCGCGAGCGCGGCGGTCGCCACGAGGAGAACCGGAATCGCTTTGCGGATCATCACTGGTTCTCCTTCTCGGTGGGGGCCGGCGGGCGAGGCCCGCGCCGTCTCATGCCCTCGGGGGGTGCGCCGCCCTTCCGCGTCGTGATGAGCACGTTGCGTCCTTCCTTGACGAGGTACTCCTTCGCCACGCGCTGCACGTCGTCCTTCGTGACCGCCTGCACGCGCGGGAGCGCGTCCTTGAAGTCTTGGACCGTTCCCACCGCGAGGAACTGCGCCAGAGTCTCTCGGATGCCGGCGTTGGTCTCGAGCCGGTTGTAGTAACCGACGACCGTCGCGTTCTTGAAGTGCTCGAGCTCGTCGTCGGTGACGCCGTCCTTGATGATGCGATCGATCTCCGCCTGGAGCGGGGCCTCGAGCTCTTCGGGGCCCTTGCCGGGCACCGGCGTGACGTCGAACTCGAAGGTGCCGCCGAATTTCATTCCGCGCGAAGCGGCGGAGGCCCGCGTCGCGATCTTCTGGTCGAGCACGAGCGCCTTGTTGAGACGGCCGGAGGGCGGCCGCGCGCCGCCCGGGCCGCCGGGGCGCCCCTGGAACATCGCCGTGCCGCCGAGGATGCCGGCGAGCGCTTGTAGCGCGGGCGCGTCCTTGTGGACGGCGGGCACGGTCTTGAAGACGACCTGGTACGACGGAGTCGTGTCGACCTCGGCCAGCATGCGCTGTTCCGCCGGCTGCTTCGGCTCGAGCGTGATCACCTCGGGCACGCCCTTCGGGTTCGCGGGGATACGCCCGAAGTACTTCTCGGCGAGCGCGGTCGCCGTGTCGGGGTTGAAGTCGCCGACGATCACCGCGGTGATGTTGTTCGGCGCGTAGTAGGTCGCGAAGAACTCGTTGGCCGTTTCCCGAGTGAACTGCGAGATGTCGCTCGGCCAGCCGATCGTCTCCCAGGTGTACGGGCTCGCCATCCAGGTCATCGCGTTGAACGCCTCGTCGACGACACCGCCGGGGCGCGACTCGAGCGACTGGCGGCGCTCCTCGAAGATGACGTCGCGCTCGCTGTAGAACTCGCGGAAGACGGGGTTCGCCAGCCGGTCGGACTCGATCCACATCCAGAGCTCGAGCTTGTTCGACGGTAGGCCGACGATGTAGAAGGTGCGGTCCTCGTTCGTCGACGCGTTCAGGCCCGTGCCGCCGGCCTGCGTGTAGATCTTGTCCATCTCGTCCTTGACGATCAGCTCGCGCTGCTCCTTCACGAGGCGGTCGAACTCGTCGAGGGCTTCCTGGAGTTTCGGCGTGCGCGCCTTGGGGTCCATCATGTCGGCGATCTCGCCGCGGCGCTGCTTCTCGCGAAGGATCGACAGCTCCCCGCGGATCGTCGCCTGGACCGCATCCTGGCGGTCGTTCAGCTCCGCGTCGCGCTTCGCGTCCTTCGTGCCGATCGTCTTCGTGCCCTTGAACATCATGTGCTCGAACATGTGCGCCATGCCGGTGATCCCCGGCCGCTCATTGGCGCTTCCCACGCGCGCCATCCAGCCGAACGAGATCGTCGGCTGGTCGTGACGCTCCACCATGACGAGACGCATCCCGTTCTTGAGCGTCCGCTCGACGATGGGAACGTCCTGGGCCATTACCGGCGCCGCCGCGAGCAGCAGTGTGCCGAGCGCGATCCCTCGATGCACGATCATGATTCCTCCTCGGACTGTCTCTGAAGAGGGGATTCTAAGCGGACGGAGACGCAACGGAGCGACGATTTCGGACTAAACCATTTACGTCCGCCGGGAGTCGAATGCGGAGCTTACGGCCGCCACCAACGCGACCTCGTCGAGAGGCTCAGCAGCGCCCTCGCCTGAATTCGGCGTACGATTCGCCCAACGATCCGAACGGGGAGGGACATCATGCGACCCACGACACGCCTTGCGTTCGCTTTCGCCGTCGTCTGCGGACTCCTGTTGGCGCCCGCCGCGCGCGCAGCGGTTCAACAAGTTTGGATTTCCCAGGTCGACCCGGGACCGACGACTCCCCCCAGCGACGACACCGGGGAGCGCATTGCGATCGACGGCGTCGGGAATGTCCTCATCGCCGGGCGCGCGGGCCGCGTCCCCGAGACCGCGCGCGTTCTCGTCGCGAAGCTGAGCGCGAACGGGGCGCTGCAATGGCAGCGACCCATCGACGCGACCGCCCCCGCGATCTTTGACGGCCCATTGTTTCTCGGGCTCGACGGCACGGGGAACGTTCTTCTGGCGTGGCAGGAGTCGATCCACAGCGGTGGGGTGGAGATCGACGCGCCGATCCGCCTGGCCAAGATTGGCGGCGACGGCAGCGACATCTGGAGGACGACGTACAACCCCTCGGATTTCGTCACACTCGGTGATTTCGCGGTGACCGCGGACGGTGGACTCGTGATCGTCGGCACCTCGGCCGGGACCACGGGAAACGACGGCCTCGCGCTCACGGTCAAGATCGGATCGAGCGGCGCCGTTCAATGGGAGGACCGCTTCTCGACGGCGCATGAATTGGCAGCGGCGACGGCCGTCGCGATCGATCCGTCGTCTGGCGCTGTCGTCGTCGGCGGCTCGTCGGCCCCCTCGGGCTCCGAGTCGAAGACGCTCTTCATCCAATACGACGCTACCGGTCACCGCCAGTGGTCGAAGCGGATCGCGTCGGATCGGATCCTGAACTTCGAGGAGGTCTTCGACATCGCCGTCACCCCGTCGGGGAACATCCTGGCGAGCGGACGTCGAACGGCGTTCGGTGGGCCGTTCCATAGCCAGGGGCTCCTGTACGAGCTCCGGGGCACGAACGGGAAGCTGGATTGGTCGCGATTCTCGGCTCCGTCCACGAACGACGTCGAGTTCGATCTCGTTCGCACCGACTCCACGGGGAACGCCATCGTTGCGGGGTCGAGTAATGATTCGCCGAACAGCACCTCGGACCGCCTCGTCGCGAGGTTCCTCGCCGATGGGACGCCGGTGTGGTCGCAGATCCTCGACCTCCGCCCGGTGGACGTGATCTCCGGGCTCGCCCTCGACGCGGCCGGGAACGCCTTCACGACCGGGTATTCGACCGACTTCAATCTCGCGGATCCCACCGTGTGGGTCACCAGCCGTTTCGACGCCGCAACGGGGCACGCGTGGGACGTCACCCTCGACGTCGCTACCTACTACGACTGGGACAAGGGACTCGACGTCGCCCTGACGCCGGCGGGAGAGATCGTCGTCACGGGCCGGACGCTGAATACCGTCTCGCCGTCGACGTTTTCGGGAGACGCGACGACGATCAAGTACGCGGAGCAGTGATCAAGCTTTGACGGCGATGATGTCGACCATCGGCGGCGAGACGAAGTAGGCGCTCGGGTCGCTCCCGTACGCCTTCCAGTCGGCGACGAGGGCGTCGTGCTCGGCCTTCGTCAGGCGGCCTTCCTCGACGAGCTTCGGCGCGTAGGTCTCGATGAAGATCGTCGGCCAAGTCCAGAGCGGCGAGCCCGGGCGCGCGACGCGATGGAGCGGCGCGATCTCCGTGACCTTCATGCCGTGCTTGGCGAGGAGCGACGGGAGACGCATGCCGATCTCGGTGTCACCGCCGTGGCCGCGCCACGCTTCCGCGACGACCGTGACGAACCGGCGGAACGCCTTGCTCGGCGGCGCGAGCAGGATCCCCTCGTAGTGGAGGTAGTCCTGGCTCGTGAAGACGCCGCCGGGCTTGAGCGCCTTCGCCACGCCTCGCACGACGGCTTCGGGATCTTTGACGAAGCAGAGCACCCAGCGTTGGTAGGCGGCGTCGAGACTCTCGGGCTCGAGGTCGAGCTTCTGGACGTCCCCCACCCTCGCGTCGATCGTGCCGTTGGCGAGGAGGACCTGGCGGTGCTTCAGATACTCGATGTAGCGCGCCGACTCGTCGACGGCGATCACCTTGCCCTTGGGCGTGACGACGCCGGCGAGATCGAAGCTCGTGTATCCGGGGCCGCTGCCGAGGTCGAGCACCGTGTGGCCGGCCCTGATGCCGGCGCGCTCCCACAGCGCGAAGGCGGCGCCGCTCCACATGCGGTGCTGCAGTCCGAGACGCACCAATTCGGCGTCGTTCGTGCCGAGGGCGTATTCCTTGGTTCCTGTGTCGCTCACGTTCACCTCGCGGGCCCGTATCCTAACCGCCGATCGTGACGATCACGTTTCCCTTCTTGTGTCCCAGCTCGACGTAGCGGTGCGCGTCGGCGATCTGCTCGAGCGGGTAACGGCGGTCGATGACCGGCTTCAGCCGCCCCGATTCCACGAGAACCTTGAGCCGCTCGATGTCGTCGCGGCGGGGCCAGGTCAGTCCGTCGTCGACCGAGACGACTCGTCCTCCGATGGTCAGCGCCTTCCGGCACGCCTCCTTCAGCGCGGACGTCTTCTTCCGCCCGGCGGCGTCGAAGACGACGTCGAAGCGTCTGCTCCCGGGTGATTCCTCCCTCGCATAGTCGATCACCTCGTCGGCGCCGAGCGATCGCACGAGATCGAGGTTCGCCGTGCTGCAGACCGCCGTGACGTGGGCGCCGAGCCCCTTCGCGAGCTGCACCGCGGTCGTTCCGTTGGCTCCCGACGCCCCGTAGACGAGCACGCGATCGCCCTTGCGGATGTCGGCCTTCGCCAGGAAGTGTCCCGCGAGCAAGCCGGCGTAGGGAATGGCGGCGGCCTCGTCGTGCGACAGATTCGACGGGGCGAGAGCGAGGAGGCGCGTCTTCTCGGCGAGGCGGATGCGCTCGGCGCAGCAGCTCATGCGCATGAGCGTGAACGCCCAGACGCGGTCTCCAGCGCGGAAGCGCGTGACGTTCTTGCCGGCCGTCTCGATCTCGCCTGCGAGCACCGCGCCCGGGATCGCGCGACGCGGCTTCGTGAAGCCCACGAAGAGCCGGAGCATCGCGCGCGCCGGCAGCGGTGAGGCGGGAATTCCGCTCCGGATGAAGCAGTCGCTCGGCGTGACGGCCGTCGCCCGGATGCGGATCACGACGTCGCTGCCGCGCGGGACGGGATCGGCGAGGTCTCGGATCTGCAAGACCTCGGGAGGCCCGTACCGTGTGCAGACGACGGCTTTCATCGGTCGTGCTTACGAGCGAGCGAAGCTTTCAGTTCTGGAATTGCGCAGAAGGCTGTGCGGGGCGTAGCCTTCGGCCATGCTCCGGATCGTCGCCGCAACTGCCGTCTCCTTCGTGCTCGTCGCACCTTCGTGGGCCGGGACGCCGTCTCTGGGCGACATGAGCAAGGTGGGCACCGTCGACTTCCCGACGTCGTGCAACGCGAAGGCGCAGCCGGATTTCATCCGCGGCGTCGCGCTGCTCCACTCGTTCTTCTATGAAGAAGCGCGACGGCTCTTCAGTGAAGCGGCCGCGAAGGACTCCGGCTGCGCGATGGCGCAGTGGGGCATCGCGATGTCGTACTACCACCCGATCTGGGCGCCGCCGACGGCGAAGGACCTCGAAGCGGGGCTGGCGGCCGTCGAGAAGGCGGAGGCGGTCGCGAAGGTGACCCCGCGCGAGCACGACTACATTGCGTCGACCGCGGCGTTCTATCGCGCGGCCAAGGACAACGCCTCGGGCCCGCCCGGGATGAGCTGCCACGGGCCGACCGACAACGCGTCGCGCCGCGCGTCGTTCTCGGCGTCGCTCCTGAGCTTGCACGAGAAGTACCCCGACGACGTCGAGGCCGCGGCGTTCTACGCGCTCTCCCTCATCAAGGCGAGCCCGACGCCGGCGGACATCCCGACGCAGCTCGAAGCGGCCGGCATCCTGGAGGCGCTCTGGAAGACGCATCCCAATCATCCGGGGCTCGTGCACTACCTGATCCACGCCTACGACTATCCGACGCTGGCGTCGAAGGGGCTCGCCGCGGCGGACTACTACGCGAGCATCGCGCCGCAGGTCCCGCACGCGCTCCATATGCCGTCGCACATCTACACGCGCCTCGGGATGTGGTCGAAGTCGATCGAGGCGAACCTGGCGTCGGCCGACGCCGCGCGCGAGTACGCGGCGAAGTACCACCCCGGCGCGGCGAACTACAACGAGCTGCACGCGCTCGACTACCTGGCTTACGGTTACCTGCAGACCGCGCAGGATACGAAGGCGCGCGAGGTCGCCGCGCGCGTCGCGGCGATCCCGAGGACTTACCCCGAGGTCGATTTCGCCGTGGCCTACTCGGCCGGCGCCGTCCCCGCGCGTCTGGCGCTCGAGCGGCAAGCGTGGTCCGAGGCGGCGACGCTCCCACCGCCGAACCCGAAGCTGGTCGAGAAGTTCCCGTTCGATGCGGCGCACGTCGAGTACGCCCACGCGCTCGGACGCGTGCGCACGAAGGATCTCGACGGCGCGCGCCGCGCGCTCACGCGCATGCAGGAGCTGCACGACGCGAGCACCGACCCCGCGGCGGCGTATTTCCGCCGGCAGCTCGAGCTGCAGCAGCTCGCCGTGAAGGGCTGGCTCGCGTGGGGCGAGGGAAGAACCGACGAGGCGATCGCGTTCCTCCGCTACGCCGCCGACGAAGAGGATGCGCTCGGCAAGCACCCGGTGAGCCCGGGAGCGATCCTGCCGGTGCGCGAGCTGCTCGGCGATCTCTACCTGGAGATCGACCGGCCGGTCGACGCGCTCGTGGCCTACGAGCAATCGCTCATGCTCAATCCCGAGCGCTACCGTGCGATCGCCGGAGCGGCGCGTGCGTCCGAGCGCGCGGGGAAGGCCGACAAGGCGCGCGACTACTACACGCGGCTTCTCGAACTGGCGAAGCCGGGCGACGGGACGCGGCCCGAGATCGCGCAGGCGCGGGCGTACCTCGAGGGCGCTGCGACACCGATCGCCGGACGGTAGCCCGTCACTTCACCGGCCAGCGCGGCGGCGGCGACGGTGCGCGCGGCGGCGTGTCGGAGTACGCGACCGCCGGCTCCTCCGTCGGCTCCGGCGCTTCGGCGCCGTAGCGGCGCGCAAGATCGCTCGCGGGATAGAAGAGCGCCGGCTCCGGGTCCTGGCGGTGGCCGATGAAGAGGACCGCGGCGGGCTCGTCCATGCCGACGACGACGTGAGAGACGCCGGCGGGGAAGTGGACGAAGTCCCACGTCTCGAGGAGCCGTTCTTCTCCGTTCGCGAGAAGGCGGCAGCGCCCCGAGAGGACGAGGAGATCCTCCTGGGCTTCCTCGCGGTGATAGCGGCAGTTCGGCTTCCCCGGCTCGAGCACGTAAACGTGGATGCCGACCTGCGGGAACGGATCGCCGGGTCTCTCGAAAGAACCCTTCGGCCCGAAGAAGTCACCGCGGCGCGTCCATCGCGCGTCCTTCACGTTGACGACGAACCAGCCGTCGCGCTCCTTGATCATGCGGGGGATTCTAGCGCGCGACGGCCACCGAAGGATGCCACGCGTAGAGCACGCTGCCGTCCTTGATGCGGTCGATGAGCGCGTGCGCGATCTCGAGGCGAATCGCTGGGCAGCCGAAGCTGCGCCCCAGGCGGCCGAGGATCTTCACGGAGGCGTCGCTGACGTAGGCGGCGCCGTGCATCACGATCGCGCGGGCCTCGGCCCGGTCGTTGACGAGCGGCTCGGTGCCGCGGAGGCGCAACGAGTAGCCGTTGTCGCCCGTATACGTGCCTTCGGTGACGAACGCGCCGAGCGAGCTCATGAGGCTTCCGTCGGCGTTCGAGAACGACGTCGCGACGTCGTCGCCGGAGTTCTTGCCGTGCGCGACGCGCTCGCTGTAGAGCAGGCGCCCCTCCGCGAGGTCGAACACGAAGAGGCGCTTCGCCGTCGAGGGGAGCGCATAGTCGATGACGCTCAGGACCGGGCGCTTCGCGGCGCCCTCCTCGCTCAGGCAATCGTACGATGCGAGCGCCGCATGGAGGGCGTCGGCGTGAAGCTCCGGAGCCTGCTGGAGCATCGCGCTCTCGCGGTCGGCGGCGCGTACCGTCCCGCACAGGACCGCAAGGGCGAGGAGGATCCCCACACGCTTCTTCATCCCGGTTCAATGGTAGGCCGCGAGCGCGCCCGCGTCACGCTTTCCGGAGACTTTCGAAACCGTAAATGTCGGGCGCCCGGGGAAAAAGGTCCGGCCCCGGAACCGTTCGCCTTGGAGGGGGGGTAGGGTGGCGAACGATCCCGGGGCCGTTGCGTGTGGGCCCTTACGGGCAGGGAGACGTATTCGGTCGAACCGTTCCGTCGCTCATCGTGCCGAGACTGCTCTCGACGCCGTTCGCGACTCCGGTCACGAGATAGAAAGCCGCTCCACCGGCGTGAGGTGTCGTGAAGTCGTCGTACCACGGGTTCGCGAGGCCGCACAGATGGCCGGCGAGCAGATTCGATCCTGCCGTCTGCGTGTAGACGCCGGTCGACTTGAGCGTGCTGAGCGAGCCTCGGTAGACGTTCCATGCCGTATAGCCGGACTCCTTCTGCCACTCGAGGTAGTCCTTCCCGAGATCGGAGCCGGTGATGTAGATGAGACCGTCCTTCGTGTCGCAGGCGTCGCCGATGCCGTCGTGGTTGATGTCGGACTGGGTCTCGTTCGGAACGAGGACGCAGTTGTCGCACGCATCGCCGACGCCGTCGCGATCGTTGTCGTCCTGGTGGCTGTTCGGGACGGTCTTGCAGTTGTCGCACGCGTCGCCGACGCCGTCACCGTCCGTGTCCTGCTGGGCGGGGTTGAAGACGGCGGCGCAGTTGTCGCAGGCATCGCCGATGCCGTCGTGGTCCTTGTCCGACTGATCGGCGTTGGCCACGAACCGGCAGTTGTCGCAGGCGTTCGGGATGCCGTCGCCGTCGCTGTCGGTGCCGGACGCGTCGTCGTCGATGCGGCCGTTGCAGTCGTCGTCGATGCCGTTGCAGACCTCGACCGCACCGGGGTGCACGGCCGGATTCGTGTCGTCGCAGTCGCCGGAACAGGCGGAGTAGCCGTCGCCGTCGTGGTCCTGCTCGAAGGCGGGGGTCCACGTGGTGTTGTTGCAGTCGTTCCGGATGCCGTCGCCGCAGATCTCGGGCGCTCCCGGATAGACGGTCGCGCGCGTGTCGTCGCAGTCGCCGGCGCAGATGCGGAAGCCGTCGTGATCGGCGTCGGCCTCGTTCGCCGGGGCGGTCGGGTAATTCGGGGCCAAGCAGTTGTTCTCGAGGCCGTCGCACAGCTCGGGAGCGCCGGGGTAGACGGTCGCATGGGTGTCGTCGCAGTCGTCGAAGCCCGCTCCGAAGCCTGCCGGGGCGGTGCCGTTGCACGACTGCGCGATCGCACCGAGCACGCCGTGGCCGTCGCCGTCGGCGTCCGGATACCAGATGCTCGTGACCGGGCCGCCGAGCCTCAGGGCGCGCAGATTGCCGTCGATCGAGCCGGGATCGATGGCGAGGTTGCCGCCGACGTTGAACGTGCCGAAGATGTCGCCGAGCGTGGTCTGAGCCGAGGCGTTCAGGAGGTCGAAGCGGTAGCTCCCCGCGGCGACGTTGCCGGTCCACGTCGCCTCCGCGATGTCGATGACGTCGCCGATGCGGACGCCGGCCGCCATGTCGCACGGCGCGAGGCTGCGGATCAGGGCTTCGACGTCCGGCGAGAGCACGAGCTTCGTGTCGCGGTAGACGTTGCTGTTCATCTGGAGGGCGTGAACCGCTGGATTGGCGGGGTTGCTCACCGCGATGTTGAGCATCGTGCTCGTCAACTCGGTCAGCGTCCTGTTCGAGCCGCCGTAGATCGCGTCGATCGAGGTCACAGCGTCGGCTCGGAGCGCGCCGTTCCCGTTCACGAAGAGCGACAGGTAGATCGGCGAGCCTCGGAACGCGACGTCCATGATCGAGCGCATCTGCGCGTCGGTGTAGTGGTTCCTCCAGTTCTTCCAGAATCCCGAGGAGCCGGGGTGGAGGCTGCCGCTGAGCGAGTTCGTGAAGGTGCAGGTCACGATCGCGCCGGGAGGAGGCGTCACGCTGATGCTGGCGCCACCGGTCGTGCGGGTGCCGTCGGGGAAGACGCAGACCGACGACGCCTGGTACGGGAACAGCGGGGTCTCGGCGACCGTGTAGCTATGACCGCCGGCGAGGTACGGGCTGAGGTAGTGCTCGAGGTGCTTGAGGGTGAACGAAATCCCCCAGCCCGAGGTGAACTCGAACGGGATCGTCGTCGGGTCGAGTGTGGGGCCCGGGGTCGTGTCGGCGAGCATCTTGACGACCTCGATCTGGCCGCGCTTCGTGTCGACGAACGTGCAGGTGACGGTCTCGCCGGCGTTGAGGGTGAACGCGGTGCGGCGCGTGACGAGATCGACCGACGCGAAGCCGCTGCGGCCCTGCGAGCTGACGCAGGCGAGGGACGTCAGATCCCAGAGCTGGCCCGGATCGGCCTGCTGCGCGGCGACCGCTCCGGGCGCGTAGCTGAACGCGATGGAATTCGGGAGCTCGTTCGCCGGATTCCCGTCGTCGTCGAGCAGGAAGCCGGTGGAGGAGCCGTTCGGGGCCTGGATCGTGAACGAGAAGTCCTGCGGATCGTCGGGGCGCGCGTCCTCGACGATGACGACTCGTCCCCACTTCGTGTTCGTGAAGGTGCAGGTGACGGTCTCGCCCGGGTCGAGCACGATGCTCCCCGGCGCGCTGCCGTCGCTGCACACCACCGAGGTGAGGTCCCATCCCGCGGGCAGGGCGCCCTGCGCCGCCGCGTAGGCGCCGGGGCGGAGGAGGCCGGAGTCGTACTTCGCCGCCGCATCGGTCAAGGAAAAGGTCTGCGCGATCGCGTCGGGGCCGCCGCCGAGCGTGAACGAGAACGCCTGCGGGTCGTTCGACGGCAGTGTGACCTCGTCGATGAGGATGCGGCCGCGCTTCACGTTGTGGAAGACGCAGGTCACGACCTCGCCCGGGGAGAGCACGACCGCGTTCGGCGCGCTGCCGTCGCTGCACGTCGCGCCGGTGAAGTCCCAGCCGGCCGGGTTCGTCTGCGCAACCGCGTAGGTTCCCGCTCGAAGCGATGAAGACTGGTACGGCGCCGTCGCATCGGCGAGCGAGAAGCTCGCGTTGACCGCGTCGGGGCCGCCGCTCAGGTTGAAGGCGAAGAGCTGCGGGTCGCCCGTGGGAAGCGTCGACTCGTCGACGATGATCTTCCCGCGCTCGACGAAGGTGAAGGTGCAGGTGACCGTCTCGCCGGCGGAGACGCCGACGGCGCTCGGGGCGCTGCCGTCGTCGCAGGTCGCGGAGACGAGGTCCCAGCTCGAGACGGACCCAGGTGTCGCGGTGTAGGTCCCGGGCCGGATCGCGCCCGAATCGTAGGGCGCGCTCGCGTCGGCGAGAGAGAACGCGGCGTTCACGCTCGGGGCCGGACCGCCGGTCAACGTGAAGGGGAACGACTGCGGATCGCCGGACGGCGTCGTGACGACGTCGACGCGGATCCGTCCGCGCTTGACGTAGGAGAAGGTGCAGGTGACCGTTTCACCGGCATCGAGGCCGATCGCCGCCGGCGCGCTGCCGTCGCTGCACGTCGCGCTCGCGAGGTCCCATCCGGCGGGCGGCGCCTGCGGCACGGCCGCGTAGGTGCCACGGCGCACGAGGCCCGAGCCGTACGGCGTCGCGGCGTCGGTGAGCGAGAAGGCCGCATTGAAGGCGTCCGGCCCGCCCGAGAGCGTGAATCCGAACGACTGCGCGTCGCCCGACGGCGTCGTCACGACGTCGACGACGATCGTGCCGCGCTTGACGTTCGTGAACGTGCACGTGACCGTGGCGCCGGCCGCGACCTGCACCGCATTCACCGGGCTCCCGTTGTCGCAGGTCGCCGACGCGAGGTCCCACGCGGCGCCCGCCGGCGTTTGCGCGATCGCGTACGTTCCGGGTTTGACCGTCCCGCTGCCGTGAGGCGCCGTCTGGTCGGCGAGACCGAAGCTCTGCGCGATCGCGTCCGGGCCGCCGGTCAGCGAGAACGAGAACACCTGAGGGTCGCCGCCGGGAATCGTCACCTCGTCGATCAGGATCGCGCCGCGACGCGTGTGGGTGAAGGTGCAGTGCACCGTCTCCCCCGGGTCGAGGTGGATCGCGACCGGCGCGCTCCCGTCGTCACAGACCGCGGAGGTGAGGTCCCAGCCCGAGGGGATCGGGCTCTGCGCGGCGGTGTAGGTGCCCGGCTGGACGAGCGCGGTCGCATGCGGCGCCGCCGCGTCGGTCAGCGAGAACGCATCGGAGAAGGCGGCCGGGCCGCCGGACACGGTGAACGGGAACGACTGCGGGTCGCCGGACGGCACGGTCGTCTCGTCGACGACGATCCGGCCGCGCTTCACGTCGATGAAGGTGCAGGTCACGGTCTCGCCGGGGGCGACGTTGACGGCGCTCACCGGACTGCCGTCGTCGCAGGTCGCCGACGTGAGATCCCACGCGAGACCGGGGTTCGCCTGGACGATCGAGTACGTCCCGGGGAGGACCAAGCCGCTGTCGAACGCCGGCGCACCGCCGACGAGCGAGAACGACGAGGCCAAGGCGTCGGGGCCGCCGGAGAGCTGGAAGTCGAACACCTGCGGGTCACCGGCTGGCGCGACCGATTGCACGACGCGGATCCGTCCGCGCTTCGTGTTCGTGAATGTGCAGTCCGCGGTCTGACCGGACGACGGGGTCAACGTCACCTCTCCCGTGAGACGTCCGGCGGCGTCGCGCACCGGCGTGCCGGGGCCGGAGCACGTGAGGTCGGTGAGATCCCATCCCTGCTGCGGCGTCTCCGCGACGCTGAGAGCGCTCTCGAAGCGGCCGCTGAACGACCGGGAGCTCGGGAGCGCGTTGCCGTCGTTGCCGTCGTCGTCGAGGTCGAAAGAGGAAACGCCCAGCTCGGGCGACGACGTGAAGCCGAACACCTGCGTGTCCTGCGGCACGGCATGCTTGCGGATCGTCACGGTGCCGCAGTTCGTCACCGAGACGTCGATCGGCTTGATGAAGTCCTTGAGCGAGGCGCTGAAGGAGTTCGACGAGCGGCTCTTGACGAAGCCGCGGCCGAAGCTGACGCATTGATCGGCCGGGAAGACGCCGGCGGAGGTGAGGTCGATCGCCGCCTCGCCGAAGGTCAGCGCCGGGAGCGAGATTCCTGCGATCGGATCGTAGACGGCGGCGGCCGTGTTGACCGCGCCCTCGGCGAATCCAGTCAGCGGCATGACGGGGCCCCAGCACGGCCCGGACGACGCCGACTCGCAAGGGCCGGTCGTCGTCCAGCGCGAGAGCCCGAGCGTCGGGTTGCCGCCGCCGGAGAAGCCGTAGGTGATGAGCATGTCGCCCGCGGTTCGCTGAACGGTGCTGCCGTTCGCGGTGAGCACGTTCGACTGATTGAACTCGAAGTCCATGTTCGCGGTGCCGAGCGTGTCGAAGCGAACCCAGCCGAGGTAGAGGTAGTCGTGCTCGCTCCCGGCCGCGCCGAGCCGCTCGTGCGCGACGTAGAAGCGAAGGAGGTCGCTCTTGTTCGACGGGATCGACCCGAGGTCGATCCCGGGGACGACGTCGTCTTCCTTCCCGCGGAGCGAATCGTCGTTCTGCCCCGACGGCGTGTCCTGGCCGACGAAGAGCGCGGGGCTACCGACGAAAGACGACCAGTCGGTGCCGGCGCCGGCGGTCAGGTCGCCGTCCGCTCCCTCGAACGGGCTGCCGGAGAGCGCCCAGATCGCGCCCCCCGCGGCGACCGCGAGGGCCCAGAGTCCCAACGATCCGAAGAGACGGTTCGTGTAGCGCATCGTCCGTACCTCCCACATCGCAATGCGAGCGGAGGTACGGCGGTTCGAGGGCCGAACAATGGTAATGATGGTAACCGTAGGTGTTCACTCATGTTCATTTGATTGCTGTAGAGTCCATATTGGCCGGCGCTCTCGAGTGCAACGAGAGGGCGGTTCCCGCGTCGCCGCGCCCAAGAACGAAACCGTCGACGAGCCGCTCAGCAGCCGACAGCGCCGAGGATCGCGACCGCGGCGCTTCGATGCCGCCGGTCGAGAAAGGCTAGCGAGCCTGCGGTGTGAACTGGGCCAGGTCGTAGAGGCCGAGGGTCTTCTCGATCGTCGCGACCCGCTCGACGATCCCCTCGAAGCCGTCCTTCCCGAACAGCTCGTGCTCCCTCTTTTCGAAGTCGTCGCCGAGCGCGTCGTACTCGTTCGGGCTGATGATCGTGCGGAGCGCGGGGAAGAGCACGGTGTCCTCGCGCGCTTCGTGCGGCTCGTACATCCGGATGAAGGCGGCGAGGCTCGTGCTCAGCGCTCGGCGGCCGTCCTGCGTCGCGATTCCCGACGCGTTCGCGAGGTGAAGCGTTTCCTCGGTCACCGTGCGACCGGCGTGATGCTGCGCTTCGAGCACGTCGACGAGATCCTGTTGCACGCGCGCCTTGCGGAACCGCGGGAACAGGAAGTCCTCCTCGAGCTTCTCGTGATAATCCTCGATGAAGGTCCGGACGATCGTGGCCGAATCGGCGATCGCCTGCGGCGGGAGGTCCTGGCTCGCGTCGAGTCGGCGGATCCCCTCGCGGTAGACGAGCAGGATGCGCTTGAGCACGCCGTGCTCGCGCATGAGGTCTTCGGCGGGCGAGACGTCTTCGCCTTTTTCCGGTTCCTTCGCGGCACACGCGGGAACGATGGCGATGGCCCCCGCCGCCGCCGAGACCTTGAGAAGCTCGCGTCTGGTGAGCATGCACGCCTCCTCGGTGCGTCCACGGTAAACCCGTCACGGACTCGGCGCGAACGCCCGTAGGATACGGACGTGGAGCGGCCCGCTTCCCAGAAGACGACGCGCACGCGCCGGTCGACGCCGGCGGGAGGCGCTGCGCTGCTGGCGCCGGGGCAGATCGTCCATAGCATCGAGTCCGGCATCAGCTATCGCGCCGGCGCGTTGCTCGGGTTCGGCGGCTACGGGCAGGTCTTCCTGGCCAAGCGCCTGGGGCGCGCGCAGCACGTGCCCGACGTCGTTTGCCTCAAGGTCAGCCCGCACATGGATGCGTGGGTGCGCGAGGCGTACTTCGGCCAGCTCCTGGACGGGCACCCCCGCGCGATCCGCGTCTACGACCGCTTCACGTGGATGCCGGGCGAAGGGCGGCCGATCTACGGCCTGGCGCTCGAGTGGGCACGCCATGGCGACCTGAGCGCCTTCCTCAAACAGAGCGGCAAGCCGTGGTCCGAGCGAGCGGCCCGCCGCGAGATCGCGGGCGTGCTCGAGGTCCTCGGCAAGCTCCATCGCGGCGAGCTGCTCCACCGCGATCTCACGCCGATGAACGTCTTCGTCTGCGACGGCGTCAAGCTCAAGCTCGGCGACTTCGGCATCGTGCGCTCGATGAGCGACCGGCGCCGGGAGAGGGTGCGCACGTTCAACCCGTTCATGGCGCCGAGCGAGGTCGTCGCGGGCGCCGTTCCGAAGTGGCGGGCCCGGGACGACGTCTACCAGGTCGGCCAGCTCCTGGCGATGCTCGTCAAGGGCGACGCCCGCGAGCGCATCCGCACTCCGGAGGTCCGGCACCTCACGTGCAGCGACGAGCTGAAGGAGATCGTCCACCGCTGCATCGGCGAGAGGCGCAAGCGGTACGAGAGCGCGTCGGAGCTGATCGACGCCTTGGGGAAGCCGCCGGCGAGGCTGCGCGCCGGGGCGTCGGTGTCGCTGAAAGGCGTCCACCTCGCGTTCACGGGGATCCTGTCCAAGCCACGGAAGGACGCCGCGCGCGCCGCGAAGCGCGCCGGCGCGATCGTCCACGGCGGCCCATCCGCGCGGACGAGCGTCCTCGTTCGCGGCCGCCCGAACCCGCTCCAGGCCGCCGGCCGCGACGCTGGGTTGAAGCTCATGGAGATCAAGCGCCTCCGCGAGAAGGGTCAGAAAATCACGATCCTGAACGAGAAGCAGTTCTGGGCGCTCGTGAGGGGATAAGGGGACAGGCACCGATTTTCAGATCGGGACTTCAGAGGGGACAGCTTCCGAAACTCGCACTTCTGAGTTTCGGAAGCTGTCCCCTCGGTTTCTGAAACCTTATTCCCTTCGGACGATCGGTCATGCGATTGAGACGGCGGGACATGCCGCGGCGGTGTACTTGCCACATGATGGACGAACGACGAGCGGAGAACGCCATGATCACCACTCAATCCCCCGCCCCCGACCTGACCGCCATCAAGGTGAAGCAGCAGGCGACCTGGGCGTCCGGCGACTTCGGCCAGATCGGCGTGAGGCTCCAGATCGTCGGCGAGTCGCTCGCCGAAGCGGCGGACATCCACGCCGGCGAGAAGGTGCTGGACGTCGCCGCCGGTAACGGCAACGCTTCGCTCGCCGCCGCGCGGCGGTTCGCGGAGGTCACCTCGACCGATTACGTCCCCGCCCTTCTCGAGGCAGGACGCCGGCGCGCGGAAGCGGACCGGCTGCCGATCGCGTTCCAGGTGGCCGACGCCGAGGCGCTGCCTTTCGACGCCGCTTCGTTCGACGTCGCGCTCTCGACCTTCGGCGTGATGTTCGCGCCGAACCAGGCGAAGGCGGCGTCGGAGCTCCTTCGGGTCGTGAAACCGGGAGGGCGCATCGGGCTCGCGTGCTGGACGCCGGAAGGGTTCCTCGGCGACATGTTCCGCGTGGTCGGCTCGTTCGTGCCGCCGCCCGCGGGGCTCGAGTCGCCGATGCGCTGGGGAAGCGAGGCGCGCCTCGCGGAGCTGTTCGCGGGAGCGAGCGACATCAAGGCGGAGCGCAAGATCTGCAACTTCCGCTACGCGTCCGCCGAGCACAACGTCGATTTCTTCCGCGCCTACTACGGGCCGACGCACAAGGCGTTCGCCGCGCTCGACGAAGCGAAGCAGGCGGAGTTCCGCCGGGCGCTCGTCGACCTCTTGAACGAGAACAACGTCAGCAAGCGCGGCGGCCTGGTGGTCCCCGCCGAATATCTCGAGATCGTCATCACACGCTGAAGGGAGATGCCATGAACGACATGGTCGTCAAGACCAAGGACGGAAATCGCGCGCAGATCACCGCCGATCTGGCCGATGCCTTCCGCCGGAGCCTCCGCGGGACGCTCGCCCTTCCCGGCGAGGACGGCTACGACGAGGCCCGTACACTCTGGAACGCGATGATCGACCGGCGGCCCGCCGCGATCGTTCGCGCCGCGACCGCGGAAGACGTCGTGGAGACGGTGAAGCTGGCCGCCCGGCACGACCTGCTGCTCGCCGTCCGCGGCGGGGGTCACAACATCGCGGGCAACGCCGTCTGCGACGGCGGGCTCATGCTCGACCTGTCGCTCATGCGCGGCGTGAAGGTCGATCGGTCGGCGCGCACGGCGACGGTCGAGCCGGGCGCGCGCCTGTCCGACCTCGACAAGGCGACGCAGGAGTTCGGTCTCGCCACACCGGTCGGCATCAACTCGACGACCGGCGTCTCCGGACTGATCCTGGGCGGCGGCTTCGGGTGGCTCTCCCGTAAGCACGGCCTCTCGATCGACAATCTCGTGTCGGCCGACGTCGTCACCTCGTCAGGAACGCTCGTGCGGGCCACAGCCACGGAGAATCCCGATCTCTTCTGGGCGATCCGCGGCGGCGGCGGGAACTTCGGCGTCGTGACCTCGTTCACGATGAAGCTCCATCCGGTCGGCCCGGAGGTGCTCGCCGGGCTCATTGTGCACCCGTTCGCGGACGCGAAGCGCGTGCTCCACGAGTACCGCAAGGCGGTCGCGAGCGCGCCGGACGAGCTGACCTGCTGGGTCGTCATGCGGAAGGCACCCCCGCTCCCGTTCCTGCCCCCGGAGGTCCACGGGACCGAGGTGGTCGTTCTTGCGCTCTGCTACGCGGGCGATGTCGAGGCGGGAAAGAAGGCGGTGGCACCGTTCCAGGCGATCGGGAAGCCGATCGCCGACGTCGTCGGCCCCAGCCCCTACGCCGGCTGGCAGACGGCGTTCGATCCTCTGCTCACGCCGGGCGAGCGGAACTACTGGAAGTCGCACGACTTCACCGCTCTCACGGACGAGGCGCTCGACGCGATGCTCACAGCCGTGAAGACGCTCCCCACGCCGGCGTGCGAGATCTTCCTCGCGAGCATGGGCGGCGCCATCAACCGCGTCGCCGCGGACGCCACCGCGTACCCGCACCGGAGCGTCGAGTTCATCATGAACGTCCACGTGCGCTGGAGCGATGCGAAGGACGACGCGCGGTGCGTCGCATGGGGACGCGGCGTCTACGAGACCATGGCCCCCTTCGCGACCGGCGGCGTCTACGTGAACTTCATGCCCGGCGACGAGGCCGCCCGCGTGCGAGGCGGCGCGTACGGACCGAATTACGAACGTCTCGCCCGCCTCAAGACGAAGTACGACCCGAAGAACCTTTTCCGGCTGAATCAGAACGTGGCGCCGGCGGAGGCGGTGGCGAGCTAGATCAGTAAATGAGGGGACAGCTACCGAAATATCATTCTAATTCGGTAGCTGTCCCCTTATGTGGGCTTCGGCGGAGTCGCGGCCAGCATCGATTGCAAGATTTGCTGGCCGACATCCGCGACGGCCGCCGGCGAGTGCGGGATGAAGAGCGTGTTCGTCCCGTCGGACTCGCCGATCGACTTCAGCGTGTCGAAGTACTGGGTCACCATGACGAGCTGCATGACGTCCTTGGCGGTCGCGCCCTCGACCGCCTTCTGGAACTGCTCGATCGACGACTGGAGCCCCTCGACGATCGCTTTGCGCTGATTCGCGATCCCCTGCCCCTGGAGCGCCTTGCTCTCCGCCTCGGCCTCGGCCTTCTTGACGACGAGGATCTTCTCCGCCTCGCCGCGCGCGGCCGCGGCGACCTGCTCGCGCTGCGCCGCGTTGATGTCGTTCATCGCCGACTTCACCTTGGGGTCGGGGACGATGTCGGTGACGAGCACGTTGACGATCTCGTAGCCGAACCCCGCCATGTCGGCGTCGAGCTCCTTCTTGACCGCGAGGGCGATGCTCGACTGGCTGGCGAAGACCTCGTCGAGCGTCATGCCCGGAACGTGGCCGAGGATGACCTGCTCGACGTACGACTTGATCTGCGCGGCGGGGTCCGCGAGCTTGTAGAAGGCGTCGTACACCTTCTCGGCGCGCACGCGGTTCTGGACCGAGATCGGGATCGTCACGAAGACGTTGTCCTTCGTCTTCGTCTCCATCGTGAGGTTGATCTGCCCGACCTTGAGGCTGAGCGTGCCGGCGACGGCGTCGATGAACGGGACCTTCCAGTTCAAGCCCGCGTCGGCGACGCGGAGGAACTTGCCGAAGCGCGTCACGACGACCGCGCGCGCGGTCTGCACCGTGAAGAAGCTCCCGAGGATCGTGAACAGCAGGATGAGACCGACGACGGCGAGCGGGACCCACATCATGGCGGAACCTCCACGGAAGTCGACAGTCTACAGTCGACAGTTGACAGTCTGTGAACTGTCAACTGTGAACTGTAAACCTCTTATTTCTTCAGCTCCCGGATGAGCTCCGGCAGGTGCTCTTTCGCTTCGGGACTCTCCGGGGCCAGCGCGATCGCGCGCTCGTACGAGGCGATCGCCTTCGCGGAGGCGCCGGTCGCCTGGTAGGCGAGCCCCAGCTCGACCATGACGTCCGCATCGTCCGGCGCAAGCGCCGCCGCCTGCTCGAGCTGTGAGGTCGCTTCGTCGTTGCGTCCGAGGCGGCGGAGAACGCCGCCGAGATTGAATCGGGCCGGCGCGGAGTCGGGCGCGGTCGCGAGGCAGGCGGCGTACTCCGTCGCGGCCTCCTCGAGCTTCCCCGCGTCGACCAGCTCGTTCGCCTTCGCGAAGTGGCCGGCGGCGGCGGCCGCCTCGAGATCCTGGACGTTCTTGCGGAGGTCGTCGCGGCCGGGCGCCAGCGCCTCTGCCGCGCGCGCCTCGGCGATCGCGGGCGCGATCTCTCCGCGCAACAGGTGGCACCAGGCCAGGCCGAGCTTGACGTCGACGACGCCCGCGAGACCGACGCGGTCGGCGAGCGCGAAGTGCCGGTAGGCACTTTCGAGCGCGCGCGCGTGCGCCGGCGAGTACGCCTTCGCGCGGAACGCGCCCGAGAGACCGTCCGCGCGGTTGACCTCGGTGCGCTCGAGGTCGTAGCGTCCCCACGCGCGGTGCCACTGCGCGAACGCGCTGTGCGCGGTGAACAACAGCCAGAGGACCGTGAGGACCGCGAAGCCGCGGCCCCAGGACGTCACGCGCCCCGAAGATTTGAGCTCGAGGCTCTGGAGGCGCGCGGAAGGCCGCCGAACGAGATGCCACAGCTTGAGCGCCGTGAACGCGGTGATCCCGCCGAGCCCGACCGAGAGAAGCAGCGGAGGCCCGTCGTAGAGATCGCGGAAGACGAGGATCGATGCCGCGGCGACGGCGGCGACGGCGATCTCCTCGCCGAGGCTGAGGTCGTAGCGCTTGGCCCGAGGCGCCGGCGCCGGCCCCTTGAGGAGCGCCGGCTTCGCGAAGGAGAACGAGAGCGCCCCCTTCGGACAGACGCTGATGCAGTCGGTGCACTTCATGCAGCCGGTGTCGACGACCATGCCGTAGAGGCGTACTTCCTCGTGCACGCGCACGTTCGACGTGCAGGAGGCGGTGCAGTGCCCGCACTGCTCGCACGCGTCGCTGACGACGATGCGCCCCGGCGAAGCGAAATCGAGCGCGCCGAAGAGGCTTCCGTACGGGCAGCCGTAGGTGCAGAAGCCCTTCGCCCCGAGGAAGTAGACCGCGGCGAAGCCGCACACGGCGTACGTGAGGACCGTGAAGACGGGTCCCGGAAAGGTCGCCCAGAGGTCGGTCGTCATGAACCGGCTGGTGAACCCGGGAAACGGCGCACGCGGCGAAGAGAGAAGGCGCACGAGGCTCGGCCACGCGAACATGTAGAACGCGACGACGGCCGGCGTCCACGCGAGCAGGCGCGCGCGGAACGGCCGCGGACGAATCCCGAGGCGCTTCATGATCCACGCGCAGAAGTCTTGGAGCGCGACGATGTGACAGCCCCACCCGCAGAAGAAGCGGCCGAAGATCAGCGTGGCGAGGAGCGCGATGCCGAAGAAGACGAAGCCGGCGTTCACGGTGCCGAGCTCGAGCGTGTACATCGATTCCGAAGGCTCGACGGGCGAGAGCGAGCGCCGGGTCATCAAGAAGTGCGTGATGTGGATCGCGATGATCGCGTGAACGCCGATCAGGACCGCGGCGCGCCACGGTCCGCGCCGCGATTTTCGAACCTTCGCGAGCGACCCCTGACCGATCACCGGAAGCGCGGGATCCTCGGCGGCGACGCCTACTTCACAACGACCCATCTCGATCGGTCATTCTAGAGATCACCGGTCATTTTTCTAGGCCGGGCGCGCGTGGTTGTCGTACATTCGCCCGGGGGAATTCCGAAAATGCTTGGTCGACGCGCCTTACGTGTCTTCGCTCCTTTCGTCTTCGTGCTCGTCTCGGCCGTCGCCCCCCGAGCGTTCGCCGCCTGCGGCGACGGCACGATCAATCCCGGCGAGGACTGCGACGACGGCGCCTCGAACGGCACCACGAACTCCTGCTGCGATGCGACCTGCCATTTCAACGGCAACAGCCCCGACGTCTACGTCGGCGTGCTCACCGGTGTCACGTCCTATACGCCGGTCGGCGGGATCAGCGCCTACTCGATCGGGACGACGTCGTGCAACCAGGGATCGTGCTGGCTGAACTGGATCTCGAACACCGCTGAGCACCCCGTCATCGGCCAGAACATGTTCCGCCTCAAGGATGGCCGGTTCGAGCAGATCGGCCAGTCGTGGCTCAAGCACGGATTCACGGCGCTCCAGCAGGGCGCGTGCTTCAGCGACTGTAACGCCGCGCCGAACGGCTCGCACCTCGGCGTTCACTGCTCCGATCCCTACGATTCGGGCCTGAACGGGACGCAGACGCGGCTCGGCCCGAAGGACGACGTCAACGCGTTCACCGGCGTCTACCTCTATCCCGATTCTCGCGAGAGCACGACCGGGAACTCCATCTTCAAGCGCCTCCAGGTCCACAACACCGACATCGACCCCGCCCAGAACGCCGGCGCTCTCTACTTCGCGGAGGGGCAGTACGTCAGCCACGACGACGCGACCGCGAGCAACAACACGAACAACGCGTCCTACCGGCCGTGCACGTTCACCGGCACCGGTACGTTCACGCTCACGCTCACCGGATCGACGGTGACACAGAAGGCCGGGATTCAAGCATGGAAGGCGCAGGACCCATCGGTCAGCGAAGTCATCATCGACGCCGATCAGGGGAGGTTCATCCTCTCAGCCAAGGCGACGTCTCTGGGCGGAGGCATGTGGCACTACGAGTATGCCCTCCAGAATCTGACGAACCAGCGCGCCGGCAAATCGTTCACCGTGCCGATTCCGGCGGGCACGACGGTGTCGAACACGGGCTTCCACGACGTCGATTACCACAGCGGCGATCCGTACGACGGCACCGACTGGACGCCGACGGTCCAGTCGACTTCCGTGAGCTGGGCGATGGTGGTGGTCCAGAACCCGGCAAACTCGAACGCTCTGCGGTGGGGAACGCTTTACAACTTCCGCTTCGACGCGAATGTCGGGCCGGGGACCGGCAGCGTCACGATCGGTCTCTGGCGCGCGGGGCAACCGACGACGGCAACCGCTCTCACGGTCGTCCCCAGCCCGTGCGCCAGCGGACCAGACGGGACGCCGTGCGACGACGGGAACGCGTGCACGGTGGGCGATACCTGCTCGTCGGGCGTCTGCTCAGGCGGCGCGCCGGTGGTCTGCGCGCCGCTCGATCAGTGTCACAGCGCGGGGAGCTGCAACCCGGTGAGCGGCACCTGCTCGAACCCGAACCGGCCCGACGGCACGCCGTGCGACGACAGCAGGCTCTGCACGACCGCTGACGTGTGCGTGAGCGGCGCGTGCTCGGGGACGCCGGTCGTTTGCTCGCCGATCGACGCGTGCCACGACGCCGGCACGTGCAATGCGGCCACCGGGAGCTGCTCGACTCCGGCAAAGCCCGACGGCACGCCGTGCGATGACGGAAACTCCTGCACCGCCGGCGATCAGTGCACGTCCGGGACGTGCGCCGGAACCGGCCCGCTCCTTCCGGCGGACGTCGGCGACGGGGTCATGCTCTCCCAATCGAACGGCGTCACGACGATCTCGTGGACGCCGTCCCCGGGAAGCGCGACGTCGTCGGTGCTGCGCGGGCTCCTCGCGCAGCTCCCGGTCGGACCCGGCGGCGGCGACGAGGTGTGCCTCGATTCCGGTAACGCGAGCGGCTCGTCGCTCGACCCGCAAGATCCCCCTTCGGACGGAGGCTTCTGGTACCTCGTCCGTGGGGTCAACGCGTGCGGCGACGGGACCTACGGGTACGACGACGACTCCGGCGCGCAAGGGCCCGCCCGGCAGAGCACGACCTGCCCGTAGCGATCACGCGTCGAAAGAGCGCGTGACGGCCCGGAGCTTTTCCATCTCTTCCCGCGGGATGTGCCGGGCGGGAACGCCGCCCCAGGTCTCGCCCGGACCGATGCGCGAGCCCGGAAGGACCGCGGCGTGCGCGAGGACGACCGCGCCCGCCCCGATCGTGACGTCGCCCATGATCGTCGCCGCGATGCCGACCGTCGCTCGGTCTCCGATGACGACCGGCGCGATGACGAGGTTCCCTCCGCCGCCGTAGTGGGCGAAGATCCGAACGCTGCCGCCGAGCGTGACGTCGTCGCCGAGCGTGATGAGGCCGGGGTCCGAGATCAGCTCGGTATTGATGAACGAGTGCCTCCCGATCTTCATCCCCATCGCCTTCAAGAACCAGATCCCGAACGGCGTCAGCGTGACCCACGGCAGGAACGTGTAGCGCACGACGTAGAAGAGCGCGTTGTGGAGCACCCACGGCACGGCGTGGATCGTGTAGTAACCGCCGCGGAACGGCTTCACGCGCGTGGGAAGGAGCCGGTTGTAGATCGGGACGACCGCGAGGAGACTGAACCCGAACGCGAAGAACCCGGCGGGAAGGCTCGCCGCGATCACCGCGGCTCTCGCCCAGAAGCTCCACGGCGCGCTCCACGCAAGCACCGCTTGGACGAGCGCCACCGCCGGCACGAGGGCGAAGGCCAGCGCCGAGGCCATGGTGAGGAGCACGAGGACGACGAACCCGTGGTAGCTGAGCCGAGCGAAGCGGCGCAGGACCCGGTCGAGCTCGCTCTTCGGGGGCGGGTTCTTGGGACTGTTGATGAAATCGGTCATGGGGTCCGCGGGCGCGCGATCTCGACGAGGTACTCGCGCACGGCGGCGGCGAACGCCTGGGGCTCCTCGATGTGGCCCATGTGACCGCTCCGGGAGAGGAGGACGAGGCGCGAGTCGTGGATTCCCTCGTGGAGCACGCGGCCGAATCGCGCCGAGCAGACGAAGTCCTTCGTGCCCGAGAGGATGAGCGTCGGCACCTTGATCTCGCCGAGACGCTTCACCACGTCGAAGACCGGTGCGACCCCGACCTGGCCGGGAGCGCTCGGGTCGGTCCCGGCCCGGCCCGGCGCGACCGCGAACCGCACGGCGGCGCGATACGGCTCGTAGCGCACGGCGTGTCCGGTCCAATCGGCGAAGTAGAGGGGCATCTCGCGGCGGAAGACCGCCGTCATCTCGTCGTCGTCCTTGGCCGTCGTCTCGGCGGCCAGCGCGGCCTTCGCTTCGGCGAACCACGGCTCGTCCTGGAACCACGCGAGGTTCGCCTCGACGTCGCGCTGCCAGACCGGTCCCGTGGTCGGCGACGTGTCGTAGAGGATGAGACCGCGCAACCGTTCCGGGTAGGCGAGCGCGTACGCCTGCGCGACGAAGCCGCCGTGGCTGTGCCCCAAGAGGACGAAGCGGTCGATGCCGAGGACCGCGCGGAGGCCCTCGACGTCCTTGACGTAGCGATCGATCGTGTAACCGTTCGGATCGTCGAGACGCCCCGACGCGCCCGTGCCGACCGGCTCGATGTAGACGACCGTCGCGAACTCCTCGACCGCGCGCATCCGGAGGATGTCCCACTGCGCGCCCGGGCCTCCGGCGTGAGCGATGACGACCGGGCCCTTGCCGTAGACGTGGTAGGCGATCGGCACGCCGTTGATCGTGACCTGATGCGCCCCGGCTGCCATCACGATCACGGCGGCGGCGATGAGGGGTGTCATGCCGCCATCGTAAGCGAAGTCAGAGAGCGGCGATCCTCCACGTCCCGTCCGCGGCGCGTGTGAAGAAGATCCACTTCGGCCGTGTCCTCGCGCGGAGTGCGCGGATCGACCAGTAGGAGCCGACCTCACCCTCGAGCACGTACCCACTGAAGGCTTCGACCATGTCGCGCATCCGATCGAGGTCGCCCGCGGTCCCCGCGGCGAGGCACTGCTGCGCGAGCGCGCGGTCGCCTCCCTTCATCGCGCCGACGAACGTCTTGAGCGTGCGCTCGGGCGACCCCCAGCGCGGGTCGGAGGTGAAGACCGAAGGATTGATCACCGGGCGGATCGGCTTGCCGAGGGATGAGGACGTCGCGCGCGGCACAGGAGGCGGGGTGAAGGAGGCCGGCATCGCCTTCGGGCGGACCGGCGCCGCCGCCTTGGCCGTCACTTTCGGTTTCACCTTCGCTTCGGGAGGCGCCGCCGGTTCGGCCACCTTCTTCTTCCGGGCAGGCGCCATGTCGCAAGGATCGTTCTGAAGGACGATCGCTCCCGACGCGTCTTTGCACTGGTAGGTCTCGTCGGGGGAGGCGGTCGCAGCGTCGCCGGCGTACGCCGCGAGCGATGCCGCGGCGGCCAGAACGGCTCCGGCGAGGAAAGTTCTCACACCCAGAATCTAGCGACGGGACGCTCACGGGCAAGGAATGTGCGAATACCGCTAGAATGCGCCCACAAGGACGCATGAGAGACCGCGCCGACATCCTCGAGAGAGTCCTCGAGATCACCCGCCGGCTCGCCGAGCCGCTCGAGCTCAACGATCTCCTGGGGACGATCGTCCAGGCGGCGCTCTCGATCCTCGATGCCGATCGTGGGAGCGTCTTCCTCTACGACGCGGCGGCCGACGTGCTCGTCTCCCGCGTGGCGACCGGGTCGGGCGAGCTGCGCGTCCCGGCGAACCGCGGCTTCGCCGGTGAGTGCGTGAGGACGCGCGCCGTCGTGGTCGTCAACGACGCCTATGCCGATCCGCGCTTCAACCCCGACGTCGACCGCGCCACCGGCTATCGCACGCGATGCATCCTCACGATCCCCCTCGTCGGCCACGACGACGCGCTCGTCGGCGTCCTCCAGGTCCTGAACAAGCGCGACGGGACGTTCGGCGAGGACGACGTCGCGGTGGCGACCGCGCTCGCGGCCCAGTGCGCGGTGGCGATCCAGCGCATGAAGCTGCTGGAGGATCTCCTCGCCAAGCAGCGGCTCGAGCGCGAGCTCGAGGTCGCGAAGGACATCCAGACGCGCGTGCTCCCGCGCGTCATGCCCGAGCTCGCCGCGTACGAGGTCGCCGGCTGGAGCCGCGCAGCCGATCAGACGGGCGGCGATATCTTCGACGTGATCGAGACCGGAGGGCGCGTCATCCTCCTCCTCGGTGACGCGACCGGCCACGGGATCGGGCCGGCGCTCTCGGTGACGCAGGTGCGTGCCATGCTGCGGATCGCGGTGCGCCTCGGCGCCGGCCTCGACGACGCCTTCCGCCACATCAACGATCAGCTCTCGGACGACCTCTCCTCGAACCGCTTCGTGACCGGTTTCCTCGGCATCCTCGATACCGAGCGCCACGAGCTGTCGTACCACTCCGGCGGGCAGGGGCCGCTCCTCCACTTCCACGCGGCGCGCGGGGAGGCGACGCTCGAGACCGCGACCACCCTGCCGATGGGGATGATGCCGATCATGCGCCTGAAGCCTCCGCGCGTGGCGCCGATCGAGGCCGGCGACGTCTTCGCGGCGATCACGGACGGGATCTTCGAATACGAGAACGCCGCGGACGAGATGTTCGGGGAGGATCGCGTCGTCGATCTCTTCCGCGCCCATCGCGGCTCGACCGCCAGGGAGCTGCTCGATCTGGTCGTGCGCGAGGTCGACGCGTTCGCCGCCGGCGCCCCCCAGAAAGACGACATGACGCTCGTCGTCCTGCGCCGGAAACCCTAGAACGCCAGCTCCATCCCCTCCCGCGCGACGCACGCCGTGGGGAGCTCCGACCTCGTGATCCGCTGGATCTCGTCGAGCTGGTCGTCGGTGTGCTCGGGGTGGTGGTGGAAGAGGACGAGCCGGGAGACCCCCGCCGCGCGGGCGGCCTGCACCGCGGCGAACCAGGTGCTGTGGCCCCAGCCCTTCCGCAGGGTGTCGTACTCGGCGGGCATATAGGTCGCGTCGTAGATGAGGTGGTCGGCGCCTCGGGAGAACTCCGCCAGGGCGCCGTCGACTGCTGCATCGCCATATTCGTGGTCGGTGGCGAAGATGATCCGCCGGCTGCCGTGGCTCAGCCGGTAGGCGACCGAGCCGTCCGGGTGGGACAGCGGCATCGAGTCGACCTGGAGGTCTCCCACGTCGAAGGTCGAGCCGTCGACGTCGCGGAACTTGACCGTCGCCGGGACGCCGGCGAGGCGGAGCGGGAAATAGGGGGGCGCGATCAGCGTCTCGAGGTTGTCCTGGACGGTCCGCCCGTCGGCCGCAAACCCATGAAATATAACGGTGTTAGCGGCATCGTACAGCGGCTGGAAGAGGGAGAGCCCCTCGACGTGGTCGAGGTGGTAATGGGAGAGGAAGATGTTGATCCGGGTCGCCTTCCCGGCGCGCTTCTTGGCGATCGCGACCCCGAGATTCCGGACTCCCGTGCCGCAATCGAGGACGAGGTACTCGTCTTCGGCGAGCTCGACGGCGGCGCACGGCGTGTTCCCGCCGTAGCGCAGCTTGTCGGCCGCCGGCGTCGCGACGGTGCCGCGTACCCCCCAGAACCGCAGCCGGTAGTCCTTTGCTGACATCTCGCCCTCGGAAGCTCGCGGATTCTAGACCAACTCGTCGAGCTGAACGGAATCCCAATACGTCAAATAGCTAACAAAGATCACCGATCATCACCCTTGTGCCGTAAATTACAGTGGATCGGGTCGTTGGGTTGTACTTCGGGGTGGCGAAGTCGAAGGTCAGCGAAGACTCGCCGCAGTTGGGGGATTCCATGATCGGCAAGTGGTCGGCGGGTGGTTCGGCGCGACGTGCGTGGTTCCTGGCCGCGGTGCTTGTCGCGGGGCCGGCAGTGGCGGCGACGAAGACCGTCGACCTCGACGGTCAAGCGGCGAACGGCGCCGAGAGCCAGTGCGATCTCAACGTGCTGCAATCGTTCCCGGTCAAGATCGAGAACAAGGTCACGAGCAAAGCGGTCGGTGACGCGTACACGTTCTCGTGGCCTTCGGCCGGTCCGGGCGGGTTCACCTCGAGCATCACGCCGGGCTCGACGACTGGCGTCGGAGCCAAGTGGACCTGGACGACGAATCAAACCGTCTACTCCTACACGGGCGGCAGCTGTGCCAACGACATCTGCTTCGGCCAGACCGCCGGACCGGACACGTCGGCAGGAACGTGCAGCGACGCGTGCCTGCTCGACGGGGAGACGGTCAACGTGGCGAAGGGCGCGGTCGCCGGGACGGTGGTTCTCACCTGGACCGGCGGAACCGGAACGTTCACCGTTTACCGCGCGACCAGCGCGAACGGTGTCGTCCAGACGGTCAACGCGATCGGCACGACCGATCTGTCCACACTCACCGACACGCCGCCCACGAACTCGAGCGTGTTCTACGTCGTACGAGGCACCGATTGCACGACGCGCAAGGCGTGTGTCACGAACGCCGACTGCTCGGCGCCGGGTGACGGCTTCTGCGTCAACCGCGGACCGTTCGGCGTCCCGGGCCGGTCGCTCCTCGCGACCGACGTGACGGTGTCCGCGTCCTCGCTGACCTCGAGCCTGATCACGTTCTTCAGCCCGCCCAAGACGGTCTTCAGCGTCACGAGCACGGCCCAGGCGGGCGGCTCGCAGGAAACACTGTCGAACTTGTCCGACTCTCCGGTGACCGCGTTGACGCAAGAGTACCCGCCGGGATGCTGCCCCGCGGATGCCGACGGCAGTCCCCAGCTCCGCTGCGGGGACACGTGCGTCGAGTACCTCCAGGATTCGCAGAATTGCGGCGCGTGCGGCAACGTCTGCGGCGACGGGAGCTGCTGCGTCCAGGGCGTGTGCGCCTCGCTCTGCCCGGAAGGCACGACCTACTGCAACGGCCAGTGCGTCGACCTGTCGAGCGACAGCACCAATTGCGGCGCATGCGGCGTCCTCTGCGGCGACGGATCCTGCTGCAACGGAGGGGCGTGCGCCTCGATCTGCAGCTCGGGCGACAGCTACTGCG
The DNA here is from genome assembly GCA_036275915.1 of Candidatus Polarisedimenticolaceae bacterium. Lineage (NCBI taxonomy): Bacteria > Pseudomonadati > Acidobacteriota > Candidatus Polarisedimenticolia > Candidatus Polarisedimenticolales > Candidatus Polarisedimenticolaceae > Candidatus Polarisedimenticolaceae bacterium. The sequence continues at coordinate 378,936 of DASUCV010000009.1, forward strand.
GCGACGGCGAGTGCGCCGACCTCCAGAACGACAACAACGATTGCGGCGCGTGCGCGACGAACTGCGGCGCGGGTACCTGCTGCTCGGCGGGGGGATGCGCCTCGCTGTGCGCCCAGGGCAAGACGTGGTGCCATGACGCCTGCGCCGACTTCCAGAACGACAACGCCAACTGCGGCGCGTGCGGGAACGCCTGCGGCGCCGGCACCTGCTGCAACGGCGGGACGTGCGCCTCGGTCTGCGCCGCGGGCCAGACGTTCTGCAACGGGCAGTGCGTCGACTTCCAGCACGACAACGCGAACTGCGGCGCGTGTGGAAACGCCTGCGGCGACGGCACGTGCTGCAACGGCGGCTCCTGCGTGTCGGTGTGCGCGGCGGGCCAGGTCTGGTGCAACGGTCAGTGCGTCGATCCCCAGAGCGACAGCGCCAACTGCGGCGCGTGCGGCAACGCCTGCGGCGACGGCACCTGCTGCAACGGCGGCACGTGCGCCTCGGTCTGCGCCGCGGGCCGCGTCTGGTGCAACGGCCAGTGCATCGACCTCCAGGACGACAGCGCCAACTGCGGCACCTGCGGCAACTCGTGCGGCTCCGGAACGTGCTGCAACGGCGGCACGTGCGCGTCGGTCTGCGCCGCGGGCCAGGTCTGGTGCAACGGTCAGTGCGTCGACCCGAAGAACGACAGCGACAATTGCGGCGCCTGCGGCAACTCCTGCGGCGCCGGCACGTGCTGCAACGGCGGCTCCTGTGTCGGCGAATGTCCGGCCGGGCGCACGTTCTGCAACGGCTACTGCGTCGACCTTCAGAACGACCGGAACAATTGCGGGTCTTGCGGGCACGCGTGCGGTAGGGACGACAACGAGTGCGAGCACGGCCAGTGCGAGCACGACGACCTGACGACGCTCGACGGCGGCGGTGGCGGCGGGCCGATCCCCGCGGTCTGCCCGAACCCGAACCCGACGCACCCCGTGCCGGGCTACTGCCCGAACCCGAACCCGGCGAGCCCGGTCGGCGGGTCGTGTCCGAACCCGAACCCGACACACCCGGTCGCCGGCTACTGCCCCGACACGACGCCGACGCATCCGGTCGCCGGAGTCTGCTCGAACCCGCATCCGTCGCCCGGGCCGGTCGCCGGCGTGTGCCCGAATGCGGATGTGTCGTATGGACCGGTCGCGGGGGTCTGCCCGAACGCGTCGCCGAGCTGGCCCTCGCCGGCGGTGTGCCCGGCCAGCGTCCCACAGGGGACGACGACACCTCCCGCGCCCGTCTGCCAGATCGAAGCGACGTCGACCACGATCCCGCCGGGAGGCACCAACACGATCTGCCGGCAGGGCGGAGTTCTCTTCACGGAGGTGCCGACCTCGGTCTCCGCGTGCGGGGACAGCCTGCCCGGTCCGAACGGCACCTGCGGGAGCGGCGTGACCCACGTCTCATCCGGCACCTTCATGCGGCTGGTTCCCGACCCGACGAAGACGCTGGGCGATGCGTACCTCACGCCGTACGCCGTCCACATCAGCGATACGTCGAACGACGGGATGCTCGAGCCGGGAGAGTCGGCCACCCTGCTCATCGACGTCGTCAACGCCGGGGCCGTCAACATCACCTCCGCGAGCGCGACGTTGACCGCGGCGGTCGCCGACCTCTCCCAGGACGGGATCAACAACCCGGTCGGCGTCACGATCAACACGGGAACGTCGAGCTACGGCGCCGTCCTCGGCACGCAGCCGACCACCAACTGCGTGCCGCCCGTGCTGCACCCGGCAACGAACACCGTGCCGTTCCAGATCACCGTGCCGGCGAGCCATCCGGGCGACACGAGCCATCCGTTCAACCTCGCCTTCACGGGGACCGTCAACGGCTCGCCGTTCTCGATGAACGTCCCGCTGACGATCGGCATCGCCGACGTCTGCGTTCCGGCGGCGAACACGCGTGACTTCGACGGGCTCGACGGGCTCTCGTCGCCGATGGCGAAGCTCGCTCCCGTGGGCGACGCCGTGCCGTTCCCGTCGAAGGCGTTCTCGGCGGGCAACTCGAGACCGATGAAGCTACGCGTGCTCTGCGGGGGCGCGAACCTGACCGACGCGACCGTCGATCCTCCGGAGATCGTGGGGCTCTCCGAGGCGACGCGCGGCGCCCTCGACATCCACCTGCTCAACTTGAATGCCGACAGCGGCACGAACCCGAACGATCCGTTCTTCCGCTTCAACAACACGTTGCAGGGCGGGCAGTGGAACTACAACATGCGCACGTCGCTGCTCGGAACGGGAACGTTCACGCTCACGATTCGCATCGCCGGACGCAAGGAGTACGTCACCGGATTCGTTCTTCAGTAGAGTCACGGCTGACGCTTGGACGAACCGGCGCCGCTCGAGACGCGGGCGGCGCCGCCTCTCCCCGGGGGGAACGATGGATGTCTCGGTACGCTTGAATTGTCTCTGGGTCCGCCGGAGGGCGCTCTGCGCCCTCTTCGCTTTTGGAGCCTCCGCCACGTTTATGGCGCACGCCGCCGACGGAAGCCTCGCGAAGGTCACGGCGGTCCAGAACACCGTCGAAGCCAGGACGTCTTCGGGCGCCTCGTGGTCGGCCGCCAAGAACGGGGACCCGTTGAAGGCGAACGACCGCGTGCGCACCGGACCGGGGAGCCGTGCGGCGATCCTCTACTCCGACCAGACGCTCCATCGGATGAACGAGAAGAGCGAGATCGAGATCCTTCCGCCGTCCGGCGGCGGCACCGGGATCGTCAAGATCCTTTCGGGCCAGAGCTACTTCACGACCCGCACGCCGAAAGACTTCGGCCGCGTTCAGACGCCCACGGTCACTGCTGCGATCAAGGGCACGGAGTTCGCCGTGTCGGTCGATGACGACGGGACGTCCGTCGTCACGATGATCGAGGGAACGGTCGAGGCGTCGAACGAGTTCGGCGCCGTCACCGTGACGAAGGGCGAAGAGGCGGTCGCGGCACCCGGCAAGGCCCCCCAGAAGCGGATCATCGTCAAGCCGCGCGACGCGGTGCAGTGGTCGCTCTACTTCCCGCCGGTTCTCGGCGGGGCCGATGCGGAGCGCCTCAAGGGATCGCCGCTGGCGGGCGCGGCGACCGAGCTGTCGAGCGGCCAGGTCGACGCCGCGAAGAAGACGATCGCGGACGCCCAGGCGGCCGATCCCCACAATCCCGTCGCGCTCGCGCTCGCATCGGTCGTCGCCCTCGCGGCGGACGACCGTGACCGCGCTCGCTCGCTCGCCGACCAGGCCGTCGGCGCCGATCCGAAGTCGCCGTCGGCGCTCCTCGCCCGGTCGTACGTGGCGCAGGCCGATTTCGACATCGACCGCGCGGCGAAGCTCGCCGAGCAGGCCGCCGCGGCCGACCCGCAGAGCGCCGAGGCGCAGGCGCGCGTCGCCGAGCTCCGGCTCGCGATGGGCGATCGCAGCGGCGCACGGAAGGCGGCGGAGGCCGCCGTCTCGCGCCAGCCGGGGAACGCCCGCGCGCTCACCGTGCTCGGCTTCGTGCAGCTCGCGCAATTTCAAACGAAAGATGCCGCGGCGAGCTTCGACAAGGCCGTCGCGGCCGACGGCGCGTTTCCGCTGGCCCACGCGGGCCGCGGCATCGCCCAGTTCCGTCTCGGCCACCTCGGCACCGGCAAGGAAGAGTTCCAGACGGCCGCGACGCTCGACCCCGCGGAGTCGCTCTACCGTTCGTACCTCGGCAAGGCGTACTACGAGGACTACCAGTCGAAGCCGGCGTCCAAGGAGCTCGCGGCAGCCAAGAGCCTGGACCCGCGCGATCCGACGCCGTGGCTCTACGACGCGATCCTCCTCCAGTCGGAGAACCGGCCGGTCGAGGCGCTCGAGAACCTGAACAAGTCGATGGAGCTGAACGATCAGCGCGCGGTCTACCGCTCGCGGCTGCTCCTGGACGAGGACACCGCCGTTCGCTCGACCGACCTCGCGCGCATCTACAAAGATCTCGGGTTCGAGCAGCTCGGCTTGGTCTCCGCGCGCCGCAGCGCCGACGAGGACCAGGCGAACTATTCGAGCCACCTCTTTCTCGCGGGCAACTACCAGTCGCTTCCCGGTTTCGCTTCGTCGTTCCTCAGTGAAACCCTTCAGGCGCGGATCTACCAGCCGGTCGGCGTGAACGCCGTGCGCCCGGATTCACAGACCGGCGCCGTCGAGTTCAACGAGTACACGGCGCTCTTCGACCGGCCCCGTGCGCAGGGGTACGTCAGCGGGTCGTACGGCTACACCGATACGAATCTCAGCTCGTACTTCCCGAACGACCCAGCGACCGAGGCGTTGTTCTCGATCGACAAGAGCGACAACTGGAGCGGCGCTGGCACCGCCACCTACCACAACGACCGGTTCTCGGGTGAGGTCTCGGTCTCGAAGGTCTCGGACGACGGCTTCCGTGTCAACAACGACCAGGACACCACGGTCTACTCCGGCCTCTTCGAGGGAGCGCTCTCGGGACGCGACACCCTCCAGCTGAGCGCGATCGTCGCGAACCGGAAGAATGGCGACCTGCCGCTCCGGGAGATTCCGGTCCTTCCCTTCCCCGAGCATTTCGACACCGACGAGCTGAACTTCGGCCTCGCGTGGCACCGCGAGATTCACCGCGGGACCGACCTCGCCGTCTCCGCGATCTGGAACAGCACCGATCAGACGGGGACGCTCCTCGGCTCGAGCATCCAGGCCGAGACGAAGCTCTCCGGCCCGCAGCTCGAGGCGCAGCTCGTCCATCGGTCCGGGAACGTCAACTGGATCGCGGGAGCCGGCGGCTTCGACGGCACCTTCGAGGCGACGCCGAGCTCCGGCACCACGACCAAGGCCGACGAGCGGTTCGCAAACGCGTACGGTTACGCCAAGCTCCGCGGCCTGGGCCCGGTCGACGTCGTCGCCGGGTTCGCCGTCGAGAGCGTCGACTCGCCGGTCGGGCTCCTGCCCCCGCGCGACTCGTTCATCGGCCAGAGCGACGTCAAGTTCCAGGGCACAGCCGTCAGCCCGAAGGTCGGCGCCTCCGCCACCTTCAAGAGCGGCACCACGATCCGCGCCGCGATCTTCTCGCGCCTCGCCGCCAGCATCGGCCGGCTCCAGACCCTCGAGCCGACGCAGGTCTCCGGCTTCAACCAGTTCTTCGAGGATGTCGGCGGAACGAAGTCCACGAACTACGGCATCGGCTTCGACCAGCAGCTCATCTCGAAGATCTTCTTCGGCGGGTCGTGGCTCCATCGCGACCTCGACGTCCCCGAGGCGAGCTGCCCGACGCCGGATCCGTTCTCGGGCTGCGCAGGCATCCCCGGCACCCTCCTCGTTCATCGCAACGAGAACGTCGAGCTCGTGTCCGCCTACGCGAACGGTCTCATCGGGAAGCGCGTCACGGCGTCGTTCGAATACGTGCTCGAGAACCGGATGTTCGACACGACGCAGCTGTCGCCGCTCGCCCTCTTCGAGAATTACGTGAAGACCGAGCGGTACCATCCGGAGGCGCGGGTCTTCCTGCCGTTCGGACTCTACGCCGTCGTCGGCGCGACGTACTACGCGCAGCGGATCCAGCAGTTCGACGACCTCGTCACCCCCGTTTACACGACGATCACGCCGCGCTTCTGGACGATGAACGCGGCGATCGGCTACCGGCTCCCCGATCGGCTCGGCCTCGTGACCCTCGAGGGGACGAACCTGACCGATCGTGAGTTCGACGTCTACCAGCAGTCGCTCCAGGAGCAGGTCATCCCGGCGCGGCGCGTGGTGCTGAAGGCCGACTTCCAGTTCTGATGCGTCCGAAGCGGCGGCTTCGGAAGACCCGGTCGGGGCTCCTCCTCGCGCTCATCCCTGGCGTGCTGGGGGTTCTCTTGATTCACTGGGCCCCGTCGGCCACCCTCGAGAAGGCCGGAGGCCTCGACAACCTCTTCCTCCTTCGTGGCACGCGCACGCCGCCGCCCGAAGTGTGCGTCGTGGCCATCGACGACGACTCGTACACCGAGATCGGGCGCGACCAAGCCCTCCCGTGGCCGCGCGCCAAGCACGCGGAGCTCTTGAGAACGCTCAAGGCGGAGGGCGCACGCGCCGTCGCCTTCGACGTCATCTTCGAGGACCCGAGCGCCGATCCGGACGCCGACGAGGCGCTCCGAAGCGCGCTCGCCGACACGAAGTTCGGCGTGCTCGGCGTCGAGGTGTCGACGACCGAGGATCCGCAGTTCCGGCAGGTTCAGGTCCACGAACCGTACGAGCCGTTCAAAGAAGCGGCGGCGGCGATCGCCGACGTCGGTCTCCCGACCGACAGCGACGGCGTCCTCCGCTACGCCTGGACGGCACGCGAAGGTCGGCCGGGCCTGGCGCTCGCCGCGTACGAGCTGGCAACCGGCGACCCGAGCCAGCGAAGCGACAACGGAAGGGTTCTCGACTACTACGGCCCCGCCCGATCGATCAAGACCGTCTCGATCTACCAGGCGCTCGATCCGAAGCAGTACCTACCGCCCGGCTTCTTCAAGGACAAGATCGTGTTTGTGGGGACCTCGAGGGACGCGGACCTGGCCGGGGCCTCGAAGGACTCCTTCTTGACCCCCTATCGCGGCGCGCACGGCTCGATGACCTTCGGCGTCGAAATCCACGCCACCCTCGCCGCGAATCTCCTCGAGCATCGCCAGATCCGACTCTTGGACTCGCGCGCCGAGACGGCGCTGCTGCTCCTGCTGCCGCTTCTCTCCACGCTGGTCTTCATGTATCTGCGGCCGCTCGCCGCCGGCGGCGCCTTCGTGGCCATGCTCCTCGCTCCGTGGGTCATGGGCTACGTCGCCTTCAGCCGGTACGAGCTGTGGGTACCGATCGTCATTCCTTCTGCGATCCAGCTTCCGATCTCGTACGGGCTCTCGCTCATCTGGTACTACCTCACGACCGTGCGCGAGCGCGAGAAGATCAAGCGCGCATTCGGTCTCTACCTCTCGCCCGAGATGATCAAGCGGATCGCGGAGGACCCGGACGCCGTCGACCTCGGCGGGCAGGAGATCGTCGGCACGGCGATGTTCACCGACATCAAGGGGTTCACGCCGCTCGCCGAGGGGAAGGGTGCCCACGAGGTGGCGGCGATGCTAAACGCCTACTTCTCGGAGGCGACGACCCACGTCTTCGACGCGGGCGGCACGCTCATCAAGTACATCGGCGACGCCGTCTTCGCGATTTGGGGCGCGCCGATCCCGCGCGAGGACCACGCGACCCAGGCGTGCATCGCGGCGCTCGCGCTGGCGCGGGCGCAAAAATCCGAAGGGGTGGTCGCGCAGCTCGTCACGCGCATCGGCGTCCACACGGGGCCGATGCTGGTCGGCAACCTCGGCTCCGCGCAGCGGTTCGACTACACGGCGATCGGCGACGCGGTCAACCTGGCCTCACGCATCGAAGGATTGAACAAGGCGTTCGGCACCTTGGCGCTCGCGAGCGGCGAGGCGCTCCGCGCGACCGATGGGCGGTTCATCACGCGCCCGCTCGGACGTGTCAAGGTCGTCGGACGCACGGAACCGGTCGAGCTGCACGAGCTCGTCGGAACGAAGGACGAGCCGCCGGCGAACGGTCACCTGGGGGCGTTCGCCGCCGCCCTCGAGGATTTCCGCGCCGGCCGATTCGCACAGGCCGAGGCGGGGTTCTCGGCGATCGACGGCGACTACGCGTCGAAATTCTTCGCGGCGTACGCCGGGCGGCTCGCCGCGAACCCACCCGAAGCGTGGGACGGCGTCGTCGTCATCGAGTCGAAGTAGGACGATGCTCCGCACCCTCGAGTCGCTGAGGCTCGACTTCTCCCCCGATGCCGCCGCTCGCAAGCTCGAAGCGCTGCGCGCGCTCGCTCGCGCCAAGCTCGCGACGCCGCGCGACGTCCTGCGCCTCCACGAGGCGGCCGCGTTCATCCGCGCCTACCCGGACGATCGGCAGGTCCTCGAGGCCGCTCGCGACGTTCTCGAGGGCTTCGAGCGGCGCGCGGATCTTCGGCGGCTCGCTCCATCCCTCGAGGATTCCGGCATCGCCGGCACCGCGATCCGCTACCGCTTCTTCGCCTCGACCGCCCGCTGGCTCGCCCGTCGATTCCCCGGGCATCTCACGCTCGACTGGTCCGAAGGAGAGTTCGACGAGCGATTGAGCGCGGCGTGGCCCGTCCTCCTCCCCGAGGCTCAAGCGGAGGCGATCCGGCGCGCCGCGATCGGCCCTCGGGAGGCGATCGAGCGCTTGCGGCAAGCGACCGAGACCGACGCCGAGTTCTACCTCCGGCACGTCGAGGCCCTTCCCGGCGGACCTCGCGTGCGTGAGGCGACGCACGACGCGATCGACGCGGCGTACGTGCTCTCGCCGGGGACTGGAACGCCGTCGAGGACCAAGGCGGAGCTGCGGGGGGCGCCCGTCGTCTTCCGCACGAGCGCGCCGCCGCACGGACGCCCCGATCTCTCGCGCGCGATCGCGAAGCCTCCGCGGCGTGTGCGGACCGCTTCACCCCACGAGTCGCGCCGCCTCGTCGACCTGGCGCGCGAGGCGATGGTCACGCGCGCCCGCGATCTCGACGCCTTCGCCCACGGCGATCCGCGTGACGTCCGGATCGTCGACGACGGCGACGGGCTCGCCTTCGCGCTGATCGGTGTCGCGCCGGCGTTCCGGCTCTTCCTGCCGGCGGTCTACGGCGCGCTCACGCTCCGGAACGGCGTTCCGATCGGATACGTCCAGATCGACGTTCTGTTCGGCAATGCCGAGATGTCCTACAACACCTTCCCGACCTTCCGGTCCGCCGAAGCTGGGTTCGTCTTCGGCCGTCTCCTCTCCGCCGTGCATCACGTCTTCGGCACCGCCGCCTTTTCCGTCGAGCCGTACCAGCTCGGCCACGGCAACGACGAGGGACTCGACTCGGGCGCCTGGTGGTTCTACGCGCTCGCCGGATTCCGACCGCGCGACCCGGCGGTCGCACGCCTCGCGGCGCGCGAGCTGGCCCGCCGGCGTGCGCGTCCCGGCTATCGATCGTCCCGCGCGACGCTCGCACGCCTCGCGACCGCTCATCTTCACTGGCCGCCCCGTGCGCGATCGGGCGTCGTCGTGACGCCGATCGACCGGATCGGGTTCGCGACGGCCGCGGCCTCGGCGTCGGCGGCAAGGCTCGGGCTCGGTTCACTCCGCGGGTGGAGCGCGAGCGAGCGCGATTGGCTCCGGCGCTGGGCTCCTCTGATCGCAGCTCTTCCCGGCCTCGAACGATGGCCGGCGCGCGACCGGAGGGCGCTGCTCGAGATCGTTCGCGCGAAAGCGGGGCGGAGGGAGACCGACTACGTGAAAAAATTTCACGCTCACCGCAGTCTCGCGCGCGCCATTCTCGACCTTTGATGGTCCGTTCTCCCGATGCGTCGTATAAAATCCCGCCAGCCACTTCCCGGAGATCGACGTTGTCCTCACCCCCCACCGGCCGTCCTCGTGCGGCATTCCCGGCCACGCCGAAAGTCGAAGCAGCGGACACCTATCACGGCGTCGCGGTCGCCGATCCGTACCGGTGGCTCGAGCAGCCCTCCGATCCTGACGTTCGCGCGTGGACCTCGGCGCAGAACGCGCACACCCGCGCCTATCTCGACGCGTGGCCGGGGCGTGCGGCCCTCAGAGAGCGCATTGCGGAGCTGACGATCTCGGGCCCCGTGACCTACGGCGGTCTCGCCGTGGGAGGCCGCTCGCTGTTCGCGCTCAAGCGCCAGCCGCCGCTCGAGCAGCCGATTCTCGTCGTCATGGACGACGAGGCGGATCCCTCTCGCGAGCGCGTTCTCTTCGATCCGACGGCGCGCGATGCCGCGGGGCGGACGTCGATCGACTGGTTCGTTCCCTCTCCGGACGGCACGACGATCGCGGTGTCGTTGTCCGTCGCCGGCACGGAGACCGGAGATGTCCATCTGCTCGACGCCGACGGACGGCCCACCGGTGAGATCGTCCCCCGCGTGAACGGCGGCACGGCCGGAGGGAGCCTCGCCTGGGCGCCCGACGGCCGCGGGTTCTACTACACCCGCTACCCGAGGCCAGGCGAGCGCCCCGACGAGGAGCTCGGCTTTCACGTCCACGTGTACTTTCATGCCCTCGGGACCGACCCGGCGGACGACCGGTTCGAGCTCGGCCACGACCTCCCGCGGATCGCCGAGATCCAGCTCCAGGTGGAACGCTCCGGCGTCGTCCTGGCAAGCGTGCAGAACGGCGACGGGGGTGAGTTCCAGCATTGGCTCCGGAGCGTCGACGGCGCCTGGCGAGCGATCACGCGTTACGCCGACCGATGCATCGCGGCGCGCCTGGGCTCGGATGCGCTCTACTTCGTCTCGCGCGCCGAGGCGCCGCGCGGAAAGGTGCTGAAGCTCCCGCTCGCGCGCGCCGCCGACCGGATCGCCGGCGCGATCGAGATCGTTCCCGAGGTCGTGCAGGCGATCGAAGCCTCTTTCTCGAAGGAGGCCGGCCTCTGGGTCGGCGACGACCGGCTCTACGTCCGGTACCAGCTCGGCGGCCCGAGCCGCATCCATGTCTACACGCAGGATGGCCGGCCGCTGGGCGGCATCGCCACACCGCCCTTGTCGGCGGTGGACAACCTCGCCGTCCTCCCTGGCGGGGACGTGCTCGTCGCGCACCAGTCGTTCACGTCGCCGAGCGCCTGGGACCGGTTCACGAAGGACGGGAAGGCTCCGCGTGCGACCGGACTGGGCACGCGCTCTCACGCGGGCTTCGAAGACTGCGAGGTCGTCCGCGAGCACGCTGTGTCGCCCGACGGAACGGAGATCCCGATCAGCGTCGTGAGGCGGCGCGGGCTCGTGCTCGACGGACGCAACCCGACGATCCTCCACGGCTACGGCGGGTACGGCGTCTGCCAGACCCCCGCGTTTCGCGGACGCATGAGCGCATGGATCGAGCGGGGCGGCGTCTTCGCGGTCGCGCACATCCGCGGGGGCGGCGAGTTCGGCGAGCGGTGGCATCACGAAGGGCGTCTCGCGAGCAAGCAGAACGTCTTCGACGACTTCGCGGCGTCGGCCCGCGCGCTCGTGGACGCGGGTTACACCGTGCCCTCGCGCCTGGCGCTCTTCGGCGGAAGCAACGGCGGCCTCCTCATGGGCGCGATGATCACCCAGCACCCGGGGATCGCGGGCGCCGTCGTCTCCCTCGTCGGGATCTACGACATGCTTCGCGTCGAGGGCACGCCGAACGGTGCGTACAACGTCACCGAGTTCGGCACGGTCGAGGATCCGGAGCTGTTCACGGCGCTCCTCGCGTACTCGCCGTACCACCGTGTCACCGAGGGGACGCACTACCCGCCGGTGCTCCTTCTCGCCGGCGAGAACGACCCGCGCGTCGACGCCTGGCAGAGCAAGAAGATGGTCGCCAGGCTCCAGACCGCGTCGGGAAGCGATGCGCCGATCCTCCTCCGGACCGCCGCCGCGGCCGGACACGGCGTCGCGACCCCGCTCTCGGAGCAGGTCGAGGAATTCACCGACGTCATGGCGTTCCTCCACCTGACGCTCGAGGTGTGATCGTGCCGCGCCGGGCCCTTCCGCTCGGCGCGACGCTCGTCCTGCTCGCCACCGCTTCCGCCGCGGCGCACGAGATGCGTCCGGCGTACCTCGAGATCCGCCAGACTTCGCCCGGGCGCGGCGCGCTCGTGTGGAGGACGCCGGCTCCGGTCGCGCTGGAGCTTCCGGCCGGCCTGCGCACCCTCGACGATGCCGTCGTCGCGGAGCCCGGCGGCCTCCGGGTCGAACGCCGCGACCTCGACCTCGGCGCCTCTGGGTTCGACGGCCGGCGCATCGCGTTCCCCGGGCTCGAAGCCGCCGGGATCGACGTCATCGTCCGCATCGTGCGGACCGACGGTACGGCGACGACCGCGGTCGTCCATCCCGGCCGCCCCTGGATCGAGATCGCCGCCGCGCGGAGCCGCCTCGCAACCCTCGGCGATTTCGTCGTGCAAGGGATCCGGCACATCCTGACCGGCCCGGACCACCTCCTCTTCGTGTTCGGGCTCGTCTTCCTCGTGCGCACACCGTGGAGGCTCGCCAAGACCATCACGGGCTTCACGCTCGCGCACAGCCTCACGCTGGCGATCGCGACGATCGGCGGCGTCCGCGTCCCGGCGCCGCCGCTCGAGGCGGCGATCGCGCTCTCGATCCTCTTCCTCGGCCCCGAGATCGTCCGCGCGCGGCGCGGCGAGACGAGCTTCACGATCCGCAACCCCTGGGTCGTCGCGTTCGCGTTCGGCCTCCTTCACGGGTTCGGCTTCGCGAGCGGGCTCGCCGTCGTGGGCTTGCCGCACGCCGACATCCCGCCGGCGCTCCTCGGCTTCAACGGCGGCGTCGAGATCGGACAGCTCGCGTTCGTGGCGGTCGTCTTGATCGCGGGGCGCGCCGTGCGCGCGCTGGGCGTCGCGTGGCCGCGCTTCGCCGAGGCGATCCCCGCCTATGCCGTCGGATCGCTCGGCGCGTTCTGGCTCATCGAGCGGGTCGCGGCGATGGTGGGAAGCTGACGCCTTCGAAACCGCGAATACGGAATCGGCGCGGAGCAGGGTTCGCCCGCGCACGCTCGCCTCGACGCCGGAGCGAGGCTATATTCGCGGCATGAAGGAGAGCGAGCTCCGCAGCTTCTTCGAAGGCGACATCGATGCCGCGTGGCTGGGCCGCGCGCTCGAGAGCGGCGACGCCGCCACCTCCCTCGTCACCGACCTCGACGCCCCGGTGAGGCTGACGTCCGGCGAGATGGTCCGCCTGTGCGACGCCCACATCGAGGGCGCGCTCTCCCCGGACGATCTTCAGGCGGTCGCAGGCCTGATCCTCGAGTCCGACAACTTCGCCTGGGACGAGGAATCGCCGGAGGGCGAGCTGGTCGCCGAGGTGCTCTGGGACTGGGCGATGCCCGAAGACGAGGCCCCGCCGACGAGCGAGGCCGTCGTCGCGTGCCGGCGGAAGCTGTCCTCGAGCTAGCCTCGCTTCAGATCGTCGAGCGCGGCGCCGAGGCGCTCGATCGCGGCGGGAAAGCGGCCGGGGTCGCCGCATAGCCCGAGACGCACATGATCGCCGGCTCCGAAGAACCGGCCGGGGACGAGCGACGTCTCGTAGCGCTCACGGAGGATCTCGCAGAGCCGGTCCGCGGAGCCGGACAGAACGCGCGGGAACGACGTCGTCCCGTAGGGAAGCCGCTCGACCTCGAGATCGTGGCGCCCTGCGAGGAACGCGTCCCACACCGCGCGGTTCGCGTCGAGGATCCTCCGCGTCCGCGCGAGGATCGCGTCGCTCTTCTTCAAGGCGACGACGGCGAGCCGCTCCGCGGGGTTGGCCTCGTTGACGCCGAAGAGGTTCTTGAGCGACCACATCCGCTCCGCGAGCCCGGGCTCGGCGACGATCCAGCCGGCGCGGAGGCCGCCGAGCCCGTACACCTTGGTGAGGCTCGTCGTCACGACGTAGGCGTCGCCGAGCGAGGCGACGGACGGCGCCGCCGCCTCGAAGGCGGCATCGAGGTAGACCTCGTCGGCGACGACCTTGGCGCCCACACGATCCGCGAGCGCGCCGAGAGCGCGCAGTGTCTTCTCGTCGACCATCGCGGACGACGGGTTGTGGAGGTTCGAGAGCACGATCGCCTTCGTGCGCGGTGTCACCGCGCGCGCGACGTCGTCGGGATCGATGCGAAACCCGTTCTCGTGCCGGCGGGGAAACGCCCGCACGGGTGCGCCGAGGTAACGGACGAGGCTCTCGACCGGCTCGTACACCGGAGACTCGAGCGCGACCTCGCCGCCGTCGGCGAGGAGCGTGGCGAGCGCCAGGTGGTTCGCGCCCGAGGTTCCGGAGGCGAGCACGATCCGCTCGGGGCCGACCTTCGACTTCGCGGCAAATGCCTCGAGGAGCGGCCCGTGGCCGTAGCCCACGAGCCCGTCGAGCGCGAGGTCGGCCTCGGTCGCGCCCAGCTCGTCCCAGCTCAGGCCCATGATCCCCGACACGGCGAGAGTGTGAGGGGCGACCTGCTTTCGCTTGGCCCAGTCCATGTAGACGGAGCCGACGACCCGCGATCCGCTCATGACGTCTTCCGCCTCCACAGCCCGTAGACCGGCACACCGGCCCCGATGAGGAGCCACCCGAAGCAGGACTGCCGCGGGTGCTCGACGAACGTGCTCACGACGACCGCGAGGCAGAGCACGATGAAGAAGACCGTCGTCAGCGGCTGGAGCGGCGTCGCCGGTGCGGTCCGCCGGGGATCGCGGGCGCGAAACACGAAGAGCGTCGCCGCGGTTGCGGACAGGAACACGAAGTCGACGGTGACGACCCAGCTCAGGAGCTCGTCGTAGGAGCCCGAGAGCGCGGTGATGATCGTCAAGAGGCCCTGGAGCGCGATCGCGACGTCCGGCACGCCGGTCTTCGGGTTCACGCGCCCGACGCGCTCGAAGAAGAGGCGATCCTTCGCCATGGCGTAGTAGACGCGGGGGCACGAGAGCATCCCCTGCGCGAGGAATCCGAACGCGGAGATCGCCACGACGACGGCGATGACCCGCGCCGCGTGGGAGCCGATGACCTTGGCGACGACGTCGACCGCCGGCGCGGCGCTCGCCGCGAGGCCCTGCACGCCGAGCGTCTTCAGGCACGCCGCGTTCACGCCGAGGTACAGCGCGACGACGCCGATCGTGCCGAGGAGGAGCGCGCGCGGAAGCGTTCGCGCCTGGTCCTCGATCTCGCCCGACACGAACGTCGCGGTCGCCCATCCGCCGTAGGCGAACATCACCGCGATCATCGCCGCGAAGAACGCCCGGAAGGTCGGGCGCGCAAGCGTCTCCGCGGCCACCGGATTCGGCGCCGCCAGGAAGAGCCCGCACACGACGAGCGCGCCGATCGCCACGATCTTCGCGACCATGAAGGCGCTCTGCACCGCGCCCCCGGCCCGCACGCCGGCGAGGTTCACCACGGTCAGGACGGCGAGCGTGAGCACGGCGGTGATCTTCGGCGCCCACGGCAGGGCGACGGTCGCGTGCGTGTAGATGGCGAACGTCACGGCGACCGCCGCCATCCCGCCGGTCTGGACGACGAGGAGGTTCGACCATCCATAAAGGAAGCCGGCGAGCGGGTGGACGCCGTCGCGCAGATAACCGTACTGGCCGCCGATCCCGGGGCGGCGCGCGGCGAGCTCGGCCCAGATGAAGCCGCCGGCGAGCGCGACGAGTCCGCCCAGGACCCACGCGCCGAGCACCGCGACCGCCGACGGCGCATCGCGCGCGACGACGGCGGGGTTCATGAAGATCCCGGAACCGACGATCCCGCCCATGACGAGCAGCGCCGTGTCGCGCAGGCCGAGCTTCGCGGTCGCCCTCTCCATGGCGGCGAAGGATACGCGTCCTCCGGCTATACTCCCCGATCTTCCGAGAGAGGCCGCCATGTTGCGTCGTCTCGCTGTCGCCTTCGCCGCCGTCCTCTGCCTGCGCTCGGCATCCGCCGCGCCGGCCGACAAGCCGCCGACACCCGAGGAGGCCAAGGCCTTCATCGAGCGTGCCGAGTCGAGCCTCCTCTCCCTCTGGATCGACGCGGAGCGCGCTTCGTGGGTGTACGAGACCTTCATCACCGACGACACGGAGAAGATCCAGGCCGAGGCGCGTCAGAAGGTCATCGATGAAACGGTCCGGCTCTCCAAGGAAGCGCAGCGGTTCAAGGGCCTCACGCTTCCCGACGACGTCGCGCGCAAGTTCCGGCTGCTGCCGATCTCGCTCTCGCTCGTCGCGCCGTCCGACCCGGCGAAGAGCCGCGAGCTGTCGGAGATCGCGGCGCAGATGGAAGGGATCTACGGCAAGGCCAAGTACTGCCCGCCGGGCAAAGAGTGCCTCGACATCGGCGGCATCTCCGAGCGGCTCGCGTCGAGCCGCGACCCGAAGGAGCTGACCGAGATCTGGGAGGGCTGGCACGCGATCGCGAAGCCGATCCGTCCGAAGTACGAGCGGTTCGTGACGCTGGCCAACGAAGGAGCTCGCGAGATCGGCTTTGACGACCTGGGCGCGCTCTGGCGCTCCGGTTACGACATGCCGCCCGCCGCCTTCGCCAAGGAGATGGACCGTCTCTGGTCGCAGGTGAAGCCGCTCTACGACGCGCTCCACTGCTACGTCCGCCGCCGTTTGGCGGAGACGTACGGCCCGGCGCTCGTCCCTCCCGGCAAGCCGATCCCCGCGCAGCTCCTCGGGAACCTGTGGGCGCAGAGCTGGGGCAACGTCTATCCCCTCGTCGCGCCGCCGGGCGGCGATCGCGGCTACGACCTCACCAAGCTCCTGGCCGACAAGAACGTCGACGCGAAGGGGCTCGTGCGGTACGGCGAGGGCTTCTTCAAGTCGCTCGGCTTCCCGTCGCTCCCGGGCACCTTCTGGGAGCGGTCGCAGTTCGTGAAGCCCCGTGACCGCGACGTCGTCTGCCACGCGAGCGCGTGGGACATTGACTGGAAGGACGATCTTCGCCTGAAGATGTGCATCCAGCTCAACGACGAGGACTTCGTCACGGTGCACCACGAGCTGGGCCACAACTTCTATCAGCGCGCGTACAACGCGCAGCCGCCGCTCTTCGCGCAGGGCGCGAACGACGGCTTCCACGAGGGGATCGGCGACGCGATCGCCCTCTCGGCGACGCCGGCGTACCTCGTCAAGATCGGACTCCTCGACAAGGTTCCGGCCGGGAGCAGCGACCTCCCCTACCTGATGAAGATGGCGCTCGACAAGGTCGCCTTCCTCCCGTTCGGTCTCGTGGTCGATCAGTGGCGCTGGAAGGTCTTCTCGGGAGAGATCACCCCGGCGAGCTACAACAAGGCGTGGTGGGACCTCAAGCTCAAGTATCAGGGGGTCGTGCCGCCTTCGCCGCGCACCGAGAACGACTTCGACCCGGGCGCGAAGTACCACGTGCCCGCGAACACTCCCTACGCGCGCTACTTCCTCGCCGCGATCCTCCAGTTCCAGTTCCATCGCGCGCTCTGCAAGGAAGCGGGGATCACGGGACCGCTCGACCAGTGCTCGATCTACGGGAACAAGAAGGCTGGCGAGAAGTTTGCCTCGATGCTCTCAATGGGAACGTCGAAGCCGTGGCCCGACGAGCTGGCCGCGCTCTCGGGCGAGCGGTCGATGGATGCGAGCGCCCTCCTCGAGTACTTCGCGCCTCTCAAGGCGTGGCTGGACGAGCAGAACAAGGGCCAGGTCTGCGGCTGGTAATCGCGTTCGAATGTGTTCGTCTTCGTTCGATACAGCACACTAACGTCCCATCCTGCCGTCTCAACTTGATACGTTCAGGCTTCCGATCGGAACCGAGCCGCCGTATATTGCGCGCATTTCTCGGGGGCCGGCGTGGAGCGATACCGTCGGATCGGTCGGCTCGGGGTCGGGGGCGCGGGTCGCGTCGATCTCGTCGAGGACCGCCTCCGCCCCGGGTCGCGGCTCGCTCTGAAGGAGCTCCTCGACGCCGATCCCGAAAGCACCGCTCAGCTCACCCGGGAGTTCGCCACGCTCGCGAGCCTCCGGCATCCGAGCCTCGTCGAGGTCCACGAGCTCGAGATCGACGCTTCGAGCGGACGGCCCAGGCTCCTCATGGAGTACGTCGAGGGAACGACCCTCGTGGACACGATCAAGCGCGAGGGCCCCGCGTCGCTCCTGCCGATCGTCGCGGAGACCCTTCGCGCGCTCGCCTTCCTCCACGACTTCGGTCTCGTCCATCGCGATCTCAAGCCCGGCAACATCCTCATCCGCACGACCGCCAAGGCCGGCCACCGGGTCGTCGTCCTCGACTTCGGGCTCGCCGCCGAGCGACACGCAGAGCAGTCCGCCGATGGCGCCGCCCTCGGAGGAACGCTTCCGTACATGGCGCCCGAGCTCTTCGACGGCGAAGCGCCTTCGAAGCGCACCGACCTCTACGCGCTCGGGGTCGTCATCTTCGAGGCGATCCACGGCAGGACTCCGTTCGTCCTGAAGGGCCAGGACATGACCGGCTTCGTGACCGCGTTGCGCGAGGGCCGCCGCGCGCGCCCCGCGCCGCCGGCGGGGTTCCCGGCCGGCTTCGGGCGTTGGCTCGACGCCCTGCTCGCCTCGCAGGCGACCGACCGCCCCTCGAGCGCCACCGATGCGCTGGCGCGACTGAACGAAGCTTCCGCGGTCGACTTCCCCCTCGAGACCGGAGACGACCGTGCCGCGCGCCTCGGCTCAGGCCCGCCCGTCGGGCGCGACGACGTGCTCGCCGCGCTCGGCACCGCGCTCGAGCCCGGAGACGCCCCGCGCGTGATCTGGCTCTGCGGCGATGCCGGCTCCGGCAAGTCGCGCCTGCTCCGTCACGTCGCCGGTGAAGCGGTGGGCGCCGGCCGCCGCGTCCACGCACCTCCGGGCGCTCTCCCCGACGACGCCGACGCGTTCGTCGAGCGCGTGCGCGCCGATGCACGGCAAGCACCCACGATCGTCCTGCTGGACGAGATGGAGCGCGCCGACAACGCCGTCGCGACGTTCGTCGACCGCATCGCGCGCGAGCCGCGCGAGGCGCCCGTCCGCGTCGTCGTCGCCACGCGGCCCGGCGAGCTGACCCATCCCAAGCTCAAGAAACTCCTCGCCGACACCGGCATCGTGCCCTCGCTCACACGCATCGACCTTGCCCCGCTCACCGACGCCGGCCTGAAGGCGATGATCGAGCGTGCGAGCGCCGGCCGCTCCTCCGCGCAAGCGCGCGTGAAGTGGCTCGCCGACGCCTCCGAAGGCAACGCCGGCGCCGCGGAATCGCTCATCGTCGAAGGCGTCTGGGAGAAGCGCGGCAAGGTCCCCGTCGCGACTGCGCTCCTCCAATCGATCCGCCGCCGCCTCGACGTCCTCTCCGCGGAAGCGCGCGCGTGGCTCGAGGCCCTCGCCGTCCTCGGCGACGACGCCCCCGAACCGCTCGTCGGCGAGTTGGCCGGCCTCGAAGACCAGGCGAGCCGCGCCGCCGACGAAGCCCTCGCCGCCGGCCTCGCGCGACGCACCGGCGCGACGCTCTCCCCCGACTCACGCCGCGCCGTCGACGCCATCACCGCCGCGGCCTCGCCCGAGCGCTTGCGCCAGCTCCACTCTCTCGCCGCGACCCACTTCGCCACCTTCGAGCGCGACACCTTCGGCGTCGTCTCCTGGCGCCTCGCCCGCCACTGGCGCGGCGCCGGCGACCTCGACCGCTCCCTCGCCGCCGCGCTCGACTCCGCTTCCGCCGCCGAAGTCGCGACGAACTGGGAAGAAGCCGCCACGCGCCTGCGCTTCGCCTTGACGCTCCTCCCCCGCCGCGACCCTCGCCGCGCCGACCTCTGGCCGCGCTACGCCGAAGCGCTGCGTCAAGCGATGCTCCATCGCGAAGCGGTGCGCGCCTTCGGCTCCGTGGCGCGATGGGCGAAGGACGAGGCATCGAGGCTCGAAGCGAGAGCGATGCAAGCGCAGGCGTTGATGATGGCGGGGCGCTGGGATGCAGCGTTAGTACGCGCAGAGCAATTGCGCGTTGTTGGTGAGTCAGGCGGGATCTCCTTACCGATTGCCAGGGCGTTTTACATTATCGCGACCATTGCCAGTCAACACTTCGAGCAACAGAGATCACTTGATTGCGCTCGCCGAGGGCTCGCTCTCCTGTCCGATGAGCCTTCGGGCCTGCGCGCCGATTTGCTGGCTACGCAGTTCATGGCGGAGTCCCGGCTTGGCGAACCGGATGCCAGCAAGCACTTCGACGAGGCACGATCCCTCGCCAGATCCCTCGGGATGCATTATCGCGAAACGCTCCTTCTTGTCGGCCGAGCGATGTACGAGGAGCGCGCTTCAAACTTTTCGGAACAGAGACGATTCTTGGAGGAAGCCCGCGCGTTGGCGATGGAGCAGCGTTCCCCGGTCTGGCTCCGTTACGTTTCAAGCCAATTGGCACGACTTGCGCTCATCAAGGGTGAGCTAGACCGTGCGCGTACTTTGTCGATTGAGGCCGAGGAATTGGCCTTGTACTCGGGCGCCCTCGAAACCGCGGCGAACTTCGCCGAAGGCGCGATTTTCGCGCTCCTCATCATGGGTCGACCACTGGAAGCGCAGGCCCGCGCGAGGCATTGGCTTGAGTCGGGCCGCTTGAGCGTCGGTACCTCACAGTACTTGGCGATGACCCTGACACTCGCTGAGGTGCTTCTCGCCATCGAAGAACCCGACTTCACCTTGGTCGACAATTTGCTGGAACAAGTCGAAACGCGATTAGAAAGAAGCAGTCACTCACTCCGCGTGTCGGCGATGAGCCATAGAGTGCTGCGCGACGCTCGGGATCCCAGTGTATTGAAAGATTCGCTCTGCTCGACTCGGCTGGAGGCCGAACTCCGAAATTCGAATGAGACATTGAGTCCACTCGTGGCGGCTAGAGCACATTTGGTATTGGCTCGCAATTATCTGCGTTGGGGTCTTTGGGACTCATTCGACAGTGCACTCAACAAGCTGTTCGCATTGTCGTCTGAAAGTGCCCTGCCGTACTTTGCTGCGGAAGGACGGTTCCTGCGTGCGGCTCGCCTCTCAGCTGCGGGCTATTCGGACGAAGCCGATGCCGAGCGTCGCACCGGTCGTCGCTTGTTCGAGGTAACCGCGACACGAATCGGGGACGCAGACTGCCGGAATGATTTCCTAACGCAGCGAACGGTTCGTGATTTGATGGCGTCCGCCGCAGACTCGGGAGAGCTGAGGCGTCTTACAGTTCTCTACGAGATGATTCGGGCACTGAACTCCGAGGTCGAGCCAGAGTCAATCCTAGAGACCAGCCTTGAACTATCAATGCGCGCGGTTGGCGCTGAGAGAGGCATGATTCTGCTTTCTGGACCCACCGGTGCCGACTTCTCAGTCCGCCTTTCCAAGAACTTGGAACAAGAGACACAAGCAGACGCTGAGGCGTTCAGTCGGCGGATCGTTCAACAGGCCGAGCAGGGCGAGCCGGTGCTTGCACTGGACGCCGGGCAAGACGATCGCTTCAAAGATTTCAAGAGCGTGAGTTTGTTCCGCATTCGATCACTCATGTGCGTCCCGCTTCGTTCACGGGGGCGCATCATCGGCACGGTGTACCTGGACAGTCGCAGACAGGGGCGACCGTTCAGACGTGACGACCTTCGCTTCGTCGAAGCGTTCGCGGATCATGCTGCTATCGCCCTCGAGAATGCACGACGTCGTGCCGAGCTGGAGTTGGAGAACAAGCGTCTACGCGCCGCGGTCGGTGAACGCGCCCAGTACTCGAACATCGTTGGTCGGTCGCTGGCCATGCAGCGGGTATTCGATCTCCTGGAACGCATCGCCGACAGCGATGTGACGGTTCTCGTTCAAGGAGAGAGCGGAACTGGCAAGGAGCTGGTGGCTCGTGCGCTTCACTTCAGCGGTCCGCGTAAGGACAAAGTGTTCCTCTCGGAGAACTGCGCGGCGATCACCGAGTCCCTGCTCGAGAGCGAGCTCTTTGGTCACATCAAGGGCGCGTTCACGGGAGCCGATAAGGATCGCGCTGGGCTATTCGAACAGGCGCATGGCGGCACGCTGTTCCTCGACGAAGTCGGAGACATGTCTCCTGCCATGCAGGCACGCCTTCTTCGTGTCCTTCAGGAGGGCGAGCTCCGTCGGGTCGGCGGCGATAGCCCCATCAGAGTCGATGTACGCGTCATCGCGGCGACGAACAAGAACCTCCAGGTGGAGGTGGCCGCCGGCAGATTTCGCGAGGATCTCTACTATCGGCTGGCTGTCGTGGTGGTCGAGTTGCCCCCTCTGCGTGAGCGTATCGGCGACGTTCCATTCCTGGCGAATCACCTCTCTCAATTGAACGCCTCTGCCCGAAAGCGGCCGGCGCCGCGCATCGATGGCGTGATCTTGGATGCGATGGAGAAATACGCGTGGCCGGGGAATGTTCGCCAGCTCGAGAACCTGCTCCGGCGGATGACGCTTCTGGCGGGCGACGGAGCCATCGACCGAACCGTCATCGATTCCGATCCTGAACTTTCGCGGATATTCTTTGGCAACGAGCGCTCGGTGGGTCCGATGCTGTCGCTCGAGAAGACGGAACAGGAACAAATTCGTCGGGCCTTGGATGCGGCCGCCGGTAACCGGGACCGAGCCGCACGGCTACTTGGGATCTCTCGCGCGACGATCTACCGAAAAATGCGGGAGTACGACCTCCACTAGAAAAAAATTTTCAACTGGACGCGCCGGGTGAGGGCTGCCGAGCCTGTAATCAGACCCCTCCGACACTGGCGAATTCCTCTACTTCTCCCGCCTCGAATCACACCCGCGTAACGCCTTCCCCTACCTCCTCCGGGGTTGTCGGCATCTCACGTAAGTACACGTTTGTACTTACGGTTGCGATGATTGCGTCTCATTTTGCGAGCCTCATCTTGACCATCGAGCCGCGACGAGAAGGCCAGACAGCAGGGCGGCTCGGGAGGCCGGGAGATGCGCAGCAAGATGGGACAGCGGTTGGCGGCAGCGGCGATGGCGATCGGAGTCGTGATGCTGGCTGCGGCCCCGGTGATGGCGGCCTCCTCCATCTCGGTCAGCGGCTACTCGCTGAACGGCTCAGTTGTCATGGTGACCGTTCACAACAACGCGAGCAGCGCCGTCGTGGGAAACATCTCGGTTCAAGCGCGAGTCGGCGGCTTGAACGTCATCAGTGTCGCGCCCGTGGCGCTCAGTGCTAACCAGACCACAACCGTCGGCGTTGCCTTCGTCGGGAGCATTTGCAAGGTGCTTAGCGTCGGAGTCACCGACGATGGAACGCCCTGGTAACTCCTCAGCCACCTAAGGCCGGCGGCCTTCCCCCCCCGACGGGTCGCCGGTTTTTCCCTGACGCCCGCCCCTTCATGGTGAAGTGGCGGGCGTTTTCTTTTCCAGCGCATCGATCTTCGCCCCGTACTGGACCCACAGCGGGATTCCCGTGCCGGGGATGCGCGCGATGACCTTTGGCGGCGTCACGTCGTATTTCGGGCCCTTGGTTGTAACCGTTCGCTCGTAGACGAGCACCTGTGGAATCCCGACCAAGGCGTCGTCGCCCGACGCCATGAGGTCGAGCACGGCCGAGTTGAAAAAGCCTCGACCGAGTTTGACTTCGTCGAACGGCCCGAGCGGCTTCAAGTAGTCGAGACCCTTGGCGAAATCGGAGTCGATGGCGACGCCGATCGCCGCGAACGGACGCTTCAAGGCGTCCGCTCGCTCGGCGACGATGTTCTTCGCCTTCACGACCGCGGCCTTGACGTCGGCGTCGTTGCAGAAGGCGCAGCCGGTGCCGCCGACGAACACGAAGACGATCTCGTTCCCTTCCTTCGGCTCGGGCGCCGCGCGATAGGGCTTCGGCTCGGACGCGGCGGCGATGCACGTCGTGACGAGGACGGCCGCGATCTTGAGGCGATGGCTCATAGATCTCCTTCGATCGGGATCATTCGCTTCGGGTAGATGCCGGTGTCGGAAGTGCAACAGATCGAGCCGTCGGTGCGCGTGCACATGCACACGATCGTCCCAGGGGGAAGATTGGTGAACGGCCCCGACGTGCACCACAGAATCGTGTCGAGGACGCAATCGGACTCCGGCGTGCTGAACGTCATCGCGGTGCCCGCGCCGGCGACGACCTCGGCCCAGCCTTCTCCCATCTGCACCTGAGGCGGCGGCATCGAGGCGCTGTAGCTCACACGCAGGGACTTTCGGGCGCCGATGACGGCCAGCAGGCGCGTGCCCTGGATCGGCGCGTCTCCGTCGTTACCGTTCCACACCTGGAACGGGCCCTCGTCGGCGATTCGAATCTTGTCGACGTGATCCTGAGTCGGCGGATTGACGATGCGCTGGTCTTTGAAAGCGGCGCGAGCCGGAACGATCGTGAGCGTGAGCATGACGATGGCGGCGAGCGGCGGTGCGGCGATGGTCATCAGGTTTCCTCGACGAGGATGGGACCTGTTGATCGCATCTTAGGGCGAGTACGCGCTCGTCGTGAAGCGAGGCGCGGTGAAGTGGGTTTCCTGGGCGCAACCAGCTCATCCGCTCGTTTGCGACCCTTCGGGCCGTTCTTGTACAGTGCGCGACGCCCACCTTCATCCGGAGGAATGCATGAACGTGATCGAGAGCACCCCGGAGTTCGTCGCCGAGGCCTACAAGAAGATGCAGCGCCGCCTCGAGGTCGTGCGCCGCCGCCTCGGAAGGCCGCTCACGCTTGCCGAGAAGGTGCTCCTGGGGCATCTCGCCGATCCCGAGGGCGCCGATCTGCGCGCCGGCGAGAGCTACCTGCAGCTCCTGCCCGACCGCGTGGCGATGCAGGACGCGACGGCGCAGATGGCGCTCCTCCAGTTCGCGCAGGCAGACATCGCGCGGGTCGCGGTGCCGACGACGGTGCACTGCGACCACCTCATCCAGGCGCGCGAGGGCGCGGAGAAGGACACGCTCAGGGCGCTCGACGACAACAAGGAGGTCTACGAGTTCCTGCGCACCGCGTCGGACCGGTACGGCATCGGCTTCTGGAAGCCCGGCGCCGGGATCATCCACCAGGTGCTCCTCGAGAACTACGCGTTCCCCGGCGGGATGATGATCGGCACCGACTCGCACACGCCGAACGCGGGCGGCCTGGGCATGTTCGCGTCGGGGGTCGGCGGCGCCGACGCGGTCGACGTCATGGCCGGGTTCCCGTGGGAGGTCAAGTACCCCAGGATCATCGGCGTGAAGCTGACCGGCGCGCTGACCGGCTGGACGGCGCCGAAGGATGTGATCCTCAAGCTCTGCGGCATCCTCACGGTGAAGGGCGGCACGAACGCGGTCATCGAGTACTTCGGCCCCGGCGCGGCGTCGATCTCGGCGACCGGAAAGGGCACGATCGCGAACATGGGCGCGGAGCTCGGCGCGACGACGTCGGTCTTCCCGTTCGACGGCACGATGGATCGCTACCTCCGCGGCACCGATCGCAAGGGTCTTGCGGAGCTGGCCGCCGCGCATCGCGATCTCGTAACCCCCGATCCGGAAGTCGAGGCCGATCCCGCGAAGTACTTCGCGCGCGTCATCGAGATCGACCTCTCGAAGCTCGAGCCGCATCTCGTCGGCCCGCACACCCCCGACCTCGCGCGGCCGATCTCGGAGGTGGCCGGAGCCGTCACGAAGGAGTCGTACCCTGACGAGATCTCCGTGGCGCTCATCGGGTCGTGCACGAACTCGTCGTACGAGGACATCGCGCGCGTCACCGACGTGGTGCAGCAGGCGAAGGCGCACGAGGCGAAGGCGGTGACGCCGTTCCTCGTCACGCCCGGGTCCGAGCAGATCCGCGCGACGATCGTGCGTGACGGACAGCTCGGCGAGATCCAGTCGGTCGGCGGACAGGTCCTGGCCAACGCGTGCGGCCCGTGCATCGGACAGTGGAAGCGCGACGAGATCAAACCCGGGACGAAGAACACGATCGTGACGTCGTTCAACCGGAACTTCCCCGCGCGGAACGACGGAAGCCGCGAGACGCTCGCGTTCATCGCGAGCCCCGAGATCGTCGCAGCGTACGCGCTCGCGGGGCGGCTCTCGTTCAATCCGCTGACCGACGAGATCCGGGGCGGCGACGGCAAGCCGTTCAAGCTCGTGGCTCCCGCGCCGGCGCCCGACCTCCCCGCGCGCGGGTTCGTGAAGGATCTCCAGGGCTATCTGCCTCCGGCCGCCGACGGCTCGACGATCACGATCCGCGTCGCCCCCGACAGTAAGCGCCTCCAGCTCCTGACGCCGTTCACCGCATGGGACGGAAAACCGTTCGAGAGGGTGCCGCTGTTGCTCAAGGCGAAGGGGAAGTGCACGACCGATCACATCTCCCCCGCCGGGCCGTGGCTTCGCTTCCGCGGCCACCTCGACAACATCTCGGACAACATGTTCACCGGCGCGGTCAACGCGTTCACCGGCGACGCGGGAACGACGAAGAACCTGGTCACCGGCGAGACCGGCCCCGTGCCGAAGGTCGCGAGGGACTACAGGGCACGCGGCCTGAGATGGGTGGTCGTCGGCGACGAGAACTACGGCGAGGGCTCGAGCCGCGAGCACGCCGCCATGTCGCCCCGGTTCCTCGGCGCGGCGGCGGTCATCGTGCGCTCGTTCGCGCGCATCCACGAGTCGAATCTGAAGAAGCAGGGCATCCTGCCGCTCACGTTCGCGGACGGGTCGGATTACGACAGGGTGCGCGAGACCGACCGGGTCACGATCGACCCGCGGGAGCTGGCGCCGGGACGCGAGATGACCGCCGTGCTGGTGCATGACGATGGGACCGAGGAGCGCGTGCGCCTGCAGCACACGCTGAACGCCGAGCAGATCGCATGGTTCAAAGCCGGGTCCGCGCTGAACGTCATCAAAGCAAAGTCCTGAAATAACGTCGGGCGCGTTCTTACAAAACCGCTCGAGACCAGGGTCGCTCCCGCCGCGTTCTCAGGGTTCGATGCGCCTGAAGTAGGGTTTCCCCTTATGGCTGGTCGTCGCGGTCGCGGCCACACTCCTGTCATGGGCGCATCCCGCGAGCTACGCATCCTTCTCGTGGGAGACCATCACGCCGAGCTCGAGGCGCTCTGCCGTGAAGTGGCCGAGCCGTCCGCGATCGAGATCGTCGGCCACGCTCGGTCGGCCGCGGAAGCCCACGAGCTCCTGGAGCTTCTCAGCCCCGATCTCGTGCTCCTCGACCTCGAGGCCGAGGCGATCGGCAGCCCCGCTGCGATCCCGCAGGTGAAGACACATCCTGGAGCGCCGATCGTCTTCGTCTTGACGTCGGACGACTCGGCCGCGGCGCGGACGGCATCGTTCGCCGCCGGCGCGGACGGTTTCATCGGGAAGGCCGAGGCTAGGGAGAAGCTCCGCGCTTTGATCGCGAAGATCCGCCCTTACGTGTCGCGCGCTTCTTAGCGGCCGGTTCCGGCGCCGGCTCCATCGTGGACCGCCGGAAGATCATCGCGGAGAGCGGCGGCAGGCGCAGGACGAGGGACTGCGGGAGGCCGTGCTGCGGCTCAGCTTCCGCTTCGACGGAGGCCGGGACCTCGAACCCGCTGCCGTCGAACGCGCGATCGTCGGAATTGAGCAGAAGATCGTAGCGGCCGGACTCCGGCGCGCCGATGCGGTAGCCTTCGTGCGTCATCGGGGTGAGGTTGAGGACGACGAGCAGGCTGTCGTCGCCACCGGAGCGCAGGTAGGACACCACCGAGTTCACGCGGTCGCTGCAATCGATCCACCGGAAGCCGTCCGGATCGTGGTCCCGCCGCCAGAGCGCCGGGTGCTCGTGGTAAAGGCGCCCGAGCGCGCGCACGAGGGCGAGGACCCCGCGGTGGAACGGCTCGGCGCCCAGGTTCCACTCCGGCCCTCGGCTCTCGCTCCACTCCCACCACGGCGCGAGCTCGCTCCCCATGAAGAGGAGCTTCTTCCCGGGCCGCGTCCACATGTAGGCGTAGAGGAGCCGCAGGTTCGCGAACTGCTGCTCGAGGGTCCCGGGCATCTTCCCGAGGAGCGATTTCTTCCCGTGGACGACCTCGTCGTGCGAGAGCGCGTTGACGAAGCGCTCGCTGTACTCGTAGATCATCGCGAACGTCAGCGTGTCGTGGTGCCAGGTCCTGCCGATCGGGTCGACGGCGAAGTACTTGAGCGTGTCGTGCATCCACCCCATGTTCCACTTGAAGGCGAAGCCCAGCCCGCCGGAGTCCGGCGGACGCGTCACGTGGGGCCACGACGTCGACTCCTCCGCGATCGTGAACGCGCCGGGGGCCTCTTCGGCGAGCGTGCGGTGGAGGTTCCGGAAGAATTCGATCGCATCGAGGTTCTCCCGCCCCCCCGCGCGGTTCGGGATCCATTCCCCTTCCTTGCGGCTGTAATCGAGGTAGAGCATCGACGCGACCGCATCGACCCGGAGACCGTCGACGTGCAGCTCGCGCAGCCAGTAGATCGCGTTCGCGATGAGGAACCCCGCGACCTCCGGCCGGCCGAGGTTGAAGATGAGCGTCCCCCAGTCCGGATGCTCGCCGAGACGCGGGTCGTCGTGCTCGTAGAGCGCGGTCCCGTCGAACCGGCGGAGAGCGAAGTCGTCGCGCGGGAAGTGAGCGGGGACCCAATCGACGATGACTCCGATTCCCGCGCGATGGCAGAGGTCGACGAACGCGCGGAAATCGTCGGGGGTCCCGAACCGTGAGGTGGGCGCGTAGTAGCCGGAGACCTGGTAACCCCACGATCCGTCGAACGGATGCTCCGCGACCGGCATCAGCTCGATGTGCGTGAACCCGAGCGCCCGCACGTGATCGATGAGGCCGGGGGCGATCTCCCGGTAGCTCGGCGTGCGTCCCTCGCGCTCGAGCGCCTTCGCCCATGAGCCGAGGTGCACCTCGTAAGCGGCGAGGGCCGCGGCCGCGGGGTCGATCGCGCGGCGCCGCTCCATCCATGCGCCGTCGCCCCAGACGTGCGTCGTCCGCTCGACGACCGACGCGGTGCGCGGCGGGCGTTCCATCGCGCGTGCCATCGGATCGGTCTTGAGCCGGAGCATCCCTTCCTGCGTCTTGACCTCGTACTTGTAGACGGCGTCCGGCCCGAGTCCGGGCACGAAGAGCTCGTGAACCCCGGAGCCCTGGAGCCGCCGCATCGGGTAGAGCCGCCCGTCCCATCCACAGAAATCGCCGACCAACGCGACGCGGCGCGCGTTCGGCGCCCAGACCGCGAATGCGACCCCTTCCGTGCCGTCCGGCGCAGTCGTCGTGCGCGCGCCGAGCGCCTGCCAGAGCCGCCGGTGAGTCCCCTCGTGGAAGAGATGGCGATCGACCTCGCCCATCGTCGGCGCGAAGCGATACGGCTCGTCGCGCTCCCACGTCCCGCCTCCGGCGAAATGGAGCGCGATCCGGTAGGCGAACGGCGGCGTGTGCCCCGCGACGAAGCAGGCGAAGAGGCCGCCGCCGAGCGCTTCCATCGGCCGCGTCTCACCGTCGAGGAGCAGCTCGCACGCGACGGCGTCCGGGTGAAACGCGCGGACGACCGCTCCGGCGGCTTCGCCCCATGCCGCCGGATGCGCGCCTAGGATCCGGTGGGGCTCGTCGTGGTCGCCGGAGAGGAGCCGGCCGACTTCGAGGGCGCTCTCCGCGCCCGGTGCGTGCGATCTCACGGGATCTAGATTATCGCGAAGGCGCGCCTTGTCCTTTGCGCGAGTTGCGGAAATAATCGAAGGCTTCGAGGGACTCGTCCGCATGAGGGATTCCGGCGGATCCGTGGATCGCGCGATGGCACTGCTCGAGCGGTACGATCGCCCCGGGCCGCGCTATACGTCCTATCCGACCGCCGTCGAGTTCCACGAGGGGGTCGACGACGCCGTCTACCGGTCGAAGCTCGAGGAGGCCGACAAAGACGCGGACGCCCCGCTCTCGCTCTACGCGCACCTCCCCTTCTGCGAGGCCCGCTGCTTCTTCTGCGGGTGCAACGTGGTCATCACCCGGCACCGCGACGTGGCGGCGCGTTACCTGGGCGCGCTCGATCGCGAAATCGATCTCCTCGCCGCGGCGCTGCCGCGGCGCCGGCGCGTCTCGCAGATGCACTGGGGAGGCGGCACGCCGACGTACTTCGAGGCGGAGCAGATGGAGACGACGTTCCGCCATCTTGCCGGCGTCTTCGCCTTCGACCCCGACGCCGAGATCGGTGTCGAGGTCGATCCCCGCGTGACGACGCCGCGCCACCTCGAAAGCCTCCGGCGACTCGGCTTCAACCGTCTGTCGCTCGGCGTTCAGGATTTCGACCACGAGGTCCAGGCCGCCGTCAATCGGGTGCAGAGCTACGATCAGACGCGCGACTGCATCGAGCTCGGCCGCAAGCTCGGATTCCAATCGATCAACGTCGATCTCATTTACGGGCTCCCGTACCAGCGCGTCGACACCTTCGAGACGACGCTCGAGCGGGTCATCGGCCTCCGGCCGGGGCGGGTCGCGGTCTACTCGTTCGCCTTCGTGCCTTGGATACGCGCGCACATGAAGCACCTTCCCCAGGAGGCGATGCCGGCGCCCGAGACGAAGCTCGCGCTTCTCCGCGCGGCGGCGCGCGCATTCACCTCCGCCGGTTACCTCCAGATCGGGATGGACCACTTCGCGCTGCCCGACGACGACATGGGCAAGGCCGCGCTCGCCCGCACGCTGCACCGCAACTTCATGGGCTACAGCACGCAGGCGGGGCGCGACATGGTCGCGCTCGGCGTCTCGGGAATCGGCG
The DNA here is from genome assembly GCA_036275915.1 of Candidatus Polarisedimenticolaceae bacterium. Lineage (NCBI taxonomy): Bacteria > Pseudomonadati > Acidobacteriota > Candidatus Polarisedimenticolia > Candidatus Polarisedimenticolales > Candidatus Polarisedimenticolaceae > Candidatus Polarisedimenticolaceae bacterium. Next base: position 409,078 of record DASUCV010000009.1, read on the forward strand.
ACGTCAAGGGCGCGCTCGTCCAGAACGTGAAGACCCTCACGGGCTACTACCAGGCGCTCGAGGCCGGGAGGTTCCCGATCGAGCGCGGCTACGTCTTGGACGACGACGACCGGATCCGCCGCTACGCGATCACCGAGCTCATGTGCCGCCTAAGGCTCGAGTTCGGGGAGGTCGCCCGGCAATTCGGGGTTGATCCTCGCGCCTACTTCGCGCGCGAGCTCGCCGAGCTGTCCGGTCCCGGCTCGCCGGCCGAGGACGGCCTGGTCACGCTCGAGGCCGATGCGATCGACGTCACCGAGTTGGGGCGGCAGTTCGTGCGGAACGTCTGCATGATCTTCGACCGGCATCACCGTGCGCGCGGGACCGGCGGGGCGCCGGTCTTCAGCCGCACGGTATGACGTCGCGGCGCGTCGCCGTCGTCGGCGCCGGGATCACGGGGCTCACACTCGGCTACCGCCTCCGCGAGCGCGGCCTGTCGCCCGTCGTGCTCGAGTCGGCGGCGGAGGTCGGCGGCCACGTCAAGACGATCGTCGAGGACGGCTTCGTCGTCGAAGGCGGCCCCAACGGCTTCCTCGATCGCGAGCCCGCGGTCCCCCGCCTCGTCGCCGACGTGGGCCTCACCGCGAGTCTCGTCGACGCGAGCCCCGAGTCGGCGCGCCGGTTCATCCTGGACGGCGGCAAGCTCTGGCAGGTCCCGCAGTCTCCGGGCACGCTCCTGCGCTTCGGCGCGATGAGCCTCGCCGGCCGCCTGCGCGTAGTACTCGAGCCGTTCGCGCGCCGTGCGCGAAGCGGGCAGGAGGAGACGGTCTTCGACTTCGCGCGCCGGCGGATTGGCCGCGAGGGCGCGGAGGTGCTGGTCGATACCGCCGTGTCGGGTATCTCGGCGGGCGACAGCCGGCGCCTCTCCGCACCGGCGCAGTTTCCGCTCATGATCGAGATGGAGCGCGAGCACGGCAGCCTGCTGCGCGCGATGATCGCGCGGCGCCGCCGCGGCGTCGGCGCTCCCAAGCTCAAGAGCTTCGACGGCGGGATGCATGTCCTCGTCGACGGCCTCGCCAAGACGCTCGGCGGCGCCATCCGCGTGAGCGCGGGGGTGGCATCGCTCACGCGTGACGGCTCGACCTGGCGCCTGGCGCTCGCCTCCGGAGAGACCGTCGAGGCGGACGTTCTCGCCCTCGCCTGCGGCGCCGCGCCGGCCGCACGCATCCTCCGGCCGTTCGATCCCTCGCTCGCCGCGGCCCTCGATCGGATCGAGGCCGCTCCCGTCGCCGTGTCGGCGTTCGCGTTCCCGCAGGAGGCCGTGAAGCGCCCGCTCGACGGCTACGGCTACCTCGTCACGCGAGCCGCCGGCCTCGCGACGCTCGGCGTGCTCTGGGAGTCGTCGCTCTTCCCGGGGCGTGCGCCGGCGGGAACCGCGCTCCTCCGGGTCATGATGGGCGGCTCGAGAGCGCCGGAGGTCGCGGCTCTCGATGCCGCGGCGGCCGAGTCGCAAGCGCTCGCGGAGATGCGCGACATCCTCGGTCTCACCGGCGAGCCGAGCCGTCGATGGCGATTCCCGGAGCGCGGCGCAATCGCCCAGTACACGCTCGGCCACGTCGGTCGCGTCGGCGAGATCCGCGCGCTCGCGGCACGCCATCCTGGTCTCGTTCTCTGCGGCACGTCGTACGACGGTGTGTCGTTCGGCGCCGCCGTCGCGTCGGCGGAGAAAACCGCAGAGATGCTCAGGGGACAGTAACCGAGTAGTTTTATGCGTGGCCCTTGCGGCGCTGCGCGAGCTCGAAGGCGAGCGTCGCGCGCAGGCCGTCCAGGGTGCCGTCGGCCAGGCGCCATTGCGCGGTGGCGCGCCGCGCGCCGGCGGGGATGCGCGTCTCGGCCTCACGCTCGATGAGCGGCGACACGAGGACGACCGCGTTCTCGCCAACCTCGCGGAGGGCGACGCGGAGGCGCGGCAGCGGCACGATGCTGATGCGCTGGATCACGTCGTCCGTCGCGCCGAGCTGGCGCAGGAACCGGAGGAAGACCTCGCCGAAACGCTCGTCGCGCACGGCGATGACGACGCCGCGCGACTTCGCCCACCGGAGGATCGCTTGCGGGAACTCGGCGTCGAGCGCGACGCGGTGGACCGAGAGGCCGACCGCACGGACGGCGGCCTCGACCTCGGCGCGGTGGCAGTCGGTCGTGACGACGCTCCATGCGCCCGCGGTGGCACCGGCCGGATTCGCGAGGAGGTCGGCGAGGAGCACCGGGCGCGGATTGACCCCGAGACCGACGCGCAGGTCGTGGGCGATCATCTCGATCTGCTCGCGATTGCATTCGACGACGGCGAGGGGCAGGCCCTGGAGGCCGCCGTTGAGCGTCGCTTGGACGAAGTCGGCGTAAGCCGTCGGCGAGAGGCCGAGCGCGTGTGCCTCGCCCCGGCAGCGGTTCACCGAGCGAACGAGCTCGTCGGTGGAGCGCGACGTCTCGTCGGCGGCGACGTAGGTGCCGGCCCCCGGCCGAACGGTGAGGAACCCCTCGTGCTCGAGCGCTTGGTACGCCCTGTGGATCGTCTTCCGATTGAGGCCGGTCAGCCCAGCCAGCCGCCGGACGGACATCACGCGGTCTCCCGGCTTCAGCCGGCCAAGATGCAGGGAGGTCAGAAGATGCTCGCGGACCTTCTCCGTGCCTTGGCTGATGCGTTTCGACGCCGTCGACTCTCCCATGGTGCCCTCCGCTTCGACCTCGCCCTCTGAGGATACGGCGATTCGCCTGCCCGTGCTCGCCGCCCGTCGGGATGCGTTCAGGCTAGAAGTAGATATGGGCCTGGAGGATGGCGCGGTCGTCCCGGCTGGCGCCGGACGACACGGGACCGTTGCCGAAGCGGTAGAGAACGCGGACCTGGAGTCCCGGGAGCGGGGTCCAATCGACCCCGGCCCCCCAGTTGACGATGTCCCCCTCGGTGTCGTCGAGATCGAGGTCGTACGCTCCGGCGAAGGTGCGGACGGTCAGTCCGGCGTGCGCGAGGATGTCCAGCTCCACCTGGGCCGCCCTGCCGTCTTGCGTGGGGTGGATCCCGTCGTCGTCACGGATCGCATCGATCTCGGCCAGTGCTACGACCGGGCCCGCGCGGAAGGCGCCGAACGTCCCGAAGACCGCTCGGTGCGCTCCGGCGGGGAGGTCGTTGTTGGACGCGGAGAGACCGAGGCGGCCGCGCTTCCACAGGACGGCGAAGGTCCCCGTGTACTGCTTGTCGTTGTCCTGCTCGGCGCCGCCCGCGGTGCCGTTCGAGACCGCGAACGCCCCCATGAAGTCGCCGTTGTCGAATCCGACCTCGGCTCCGATGTCCGATGTCTCGAAGGTGAAGCCGGTCGCCCGGCGCGTCGCGTAGTCGTTGTCCTCGAACCTCAGACCGAACGGCAGGAAGAACTTGCCGCCCTTGACGTAGAGGCCCGAGGTCTTGAACGCGTAGAGGAGGAACGCCTCGCGGCACGTGGCGCCTCCCGGTGCTACGCGCTCGTCGATGTACGCCTGGAGCTGGTCCTTGAGGAGGTCGACCCCGAGATAGACGTTGGCCTCGGCGATCTCCGCCTCGCCGATGTAAGGCCCGTCGGCGCGGAACGTGCCGGTGTAGCCGCCGCGGCCGTCGAGCCCGAGCCGCAGGCGATCGCCGATCGCGCCGTCGAAGAGCCCGTGCCCCGGCGCGAGCTTCTTCCAGGGCAGCGTTTGCGCGCCGTAGCCGGCGCCGTACACGGTGCGTCCGCCGCCACCGGTGCGGTTGAGGTGACAGGAGCCGCAGCCGAGGCCGGTCCTCACGGAGAGGTACGGCTCGGCGTGCGCCGCGGTCGAGAGGACGAGTACGGCACCGATCAGGAATCGTCTCAATTGTCGAGCGCTCCGGCATCGATCCACTGCTGGATCGCCGCGGTCTCCGCCGCCGACAGGTACGGACCGCCGAACGGCATCTGCTCGCCCGTGATCCTCGGGTCGGCGGTGACCTTCATGAAGAGGTAGGAGTTCGCCGCGTCGTTCGGGACCACCCGCTTGAATCCGGCCAGCTCGACGACGGCGACGTTCACCGTGTTGGCGTAGAAGTGTCCGGCGGACAGGTCCATCCCTTGCTGCGCGCCCGGGGCGACGTGGCAACCGGGCACGGCGCACCTCGGCGTGAAGATCGAAGACTGGAGCGCGGTCAGGGTCGGGGCGCTCGTCGGCGGCGGCTGCGACACGACGCCGTCGCCGCCGCAGGACAGAGCACCCAGAGTGAGGATGACGACGACCGCCCTCATCGCGGGTGCGCCCGGATCCAGGTCACGTACGCCGCGAGCTGCTTCATCTCGTCGTCCTTGATCCGGTCCTCGAAGCCGGGCATCTTGATCGCCTGGGCGGAGAGGAACGCGCGCGCCGCGGGGTTCGCACGGAAGCGGTCGCTCATCCCCGTTCGCACCCACTGTGCGAACTCGGCGTCGTCGCGCACCAGGTCGGCGTAGTCCTCGCCGTCCCACGGCGGGATGAACCCCTTGAACGAGCCCGGGTTCAGAACGAGGCCGCGCCCCTCGGGGCCGTGGCAGCCGAAGCAACCGAGACGGTACGCCGTCTCGTGCCCCGCAGCCGCCGTCGCGTCGTCGATCGCGTCGCACTGCGAGGCCGAGAGGACGAAGGCGAGCAGGTCGCCCGTCTCACGCGACGTGAGGCGGCTGCGATAGGCCGGCATCGCGATGAGCGCGCCGGAATCAGGCGCGCGACCGACGGGATGGCCGTCGAGGATCCAGCTCTTCAGGTCGGACGGGTCACGGCAGTACATCATCCACGTGCCGCCGACCCACCCCGGGACCTCGCCCCCTTTGGCTCCGGGGTTGGGGATCGGCGAGGCGCCCCCCGGCCCGTGGCACCCGAAGCAGCCCATCTGCCGGGCCAACGCCTCGCCCCGCTGGACCGGGCGGTCCGCGACGTTCTCTAGCCACGCCCGCTTGCGGAACACGAAGGCGAGACACGCCGCCTCGGCGGCGACGGCGATGGCGAGAACGACGATGAGGGCGCGTGCCGAACCGGTCACGACGGCGATGCGGCCTTGACCGAGTGGAGGAGCAGGATCTTGGCTCCACCGCGCTCGGCCCAGACCCCGGTGACCGTCGCCTTCCGTCCCGCGAAGGGACGGAGCTTGGCGTTCGGGGTCTCCATGTCGTCGACCGAGGCGATCCAGACGACCTCGTCGGTCTTGTCGACGAGGAGGGCGAGCGGGATCCCGGCATCGCCGCAGCGCTGCGCGCAGACCCGGTGGGACTCACCTTTCGACCCCGACTTGATGTAACAGGCGGAATCGATGACCTCCCCCGTCAGGGTGATCTCCGCCGGGTCCGCCGCGTGGATGGTGGCCGCGAGGAGGATCGCGGCGAGCGCCGCCGCGCCCGCTCTCATGGCTCGTTCGTCTGCTTGTTGCGGACGAGGTAGAAGTGCGTCGTCGCGTTCAAGAGGTCGCCCGTGTCGGTGAACGTCGTGCCGGTCACGCCCCCGTCGGGATTCACGGTCGTCGTGGTGCCGGCCGGCATCGCCGGGTTGCCCGCGTTGTCGCGCGCCACCTTGTACGAGAAGTCGCCGGTGACGCCTCCGCCCGTCCACGTGAGCTTCACCGAGCTCGTCGCGAGGTCCTTGTCGACCGAGAGGACGATCGGCGTCGTCACCTGCATCGTCCCGCGCATCGTCCCCGTCGTCGGCGAGGCGTGGATCCGGCAGTAGTAGGCATTGCCGGTCCCGGCGGGGTACGTGGCAGGGTCGTAGGAGCAGGTCGACGTGTTGGCCGCCGCCACGTTGCCGGTGTCGTAGTTGCAGCCGGCGACCGGCGGCGCGCCGCAGAGGCTGTCGTCGGTACAGGGGTTGCCGGTCGAGCTGTGCGTGAAGGTCGCGGCCGTCCACGTGATGCAGTCGCCAGGCTCGATCTTCGGGTTCGCCGGGACGAACGTCAGGCTTGCGGTCATCGACACATTGGGGGTGCGAGGAGCGGCCAGGTTCTGACAGACCGTGGGCTTTCCGCCCTGGACGCAGTTCGGGGTGGCGCAGACCGTCTGGGCCCGCGCTTGGGCCGCTGCGAGCATCATGGCCGCGAGTAAGCTCCGCCTTCCGATGGACATCGTCGCCTCCGAAAGCTCTGTTGATACCTCGCTCGAGGAGGTTGCAGCGTGGCGCTTGGGACACTTCGGAGGCACTGGCGGGACCGTCCCCTGCGCATCAGACCTCGAACATCGTGTCGGCCGGAACGACGCGGCAGCGGCGCGGATCGGTGTCGAGTTTCTCCACAGCGATGGAGCGGTCCTCGATGACGACCTCGGGACGCGTCTCGGTCTCGTACACGATCGGCGAGGGTGCGTTGGCCCCGAGCGCCTCGACGAACGGGCCCGCGCCGTCGGGGTCGGCGACGACCGCGAGGTGGAGGTTCTCGGCCGACAGATGGCGGCGGATCGCGGCGTTGACGTCGTCGACCGTCATCGAGGGAAGGCGGCGTCCGAGCTCCTCGGGAAGCGAGCCCGTCCCGTAGAACGCTCCGTCCATCGCGTACCCGAGACGTCGCGACGGCGTCTGGACCCAGAGCTTGTCGTAATGGCCGAGGAACTCGCGCGTTTCCTCGAAGGCCGCACGCGTGAGCCCCGATTCGATGAGGCGCCGCAGCTCGCGGACCGCCTGCCGGGTCGCGAAGTGCGCGTGCGCCGGGGCCACCGGACGGATCCAGATCGTGAACGCCTGTTGACGCCGCCCGACGTTGGGGAGCGGAAAGGTCGACCCACCGTCCTGGACGAACGCCTCGACGTAGCTGTAGTCGCCGTAGTTGAGGCCGCGGAGGCTCCGCATCGCGTTCATGAGCACGCCGTTGAACGTCCGGTGCTCTCCGAAGTAGGAGTTCGCGACGAACAACGGGTAGAAGTCGTCGTCGGCCCGCGTCACGGCGATCGGATGGCCGAGCGAGATCGCCCACGCGCGAGCCGGCTTCGTGACGACGAGCGCCTCCATCCCTGACGCCTTCTTGGGCGCCGGGAGCGCGGGCCGCACCGCTCCGTTCGTCGGAAGCCCGGCGAGATCGGCGAGGACGCGATCGGCGAACGCATCGGGGAAGCGCCCAGCGAGGCCCACCGTCAGGCGGTCTTGCGTGAGATGCGCGTCACGGAACGCGACGACCTCGTCACGGCCGATCGCCTGGAGACCGGCGACCGTCCCCTCGACGGGCCGTCCATAGGGATGGCCCGCGTACATCATCGCCATCAACGCTTCCTTGCCGAGCCCCTCGTCGTCGGTCGCCCGGAGCCCGGCGACGAGCGCGTTCTCCTGGTCGTCCTTGAGGCGGGAGACCTCCTTCAGGTCGAACCGCGGCTCGATGAGCACCTGGCGGACGAGGTCGTAGTACCGGTCGAGATGGTCCGCGTGGACGGTGCCCTGGACCACGGTCACCTCGCGATCGACCTGGACGCCGATTCCGGCCGCCATCGGGTAGAGCGCTTCGAGGAGCTGTTCGTAGGAGAGCTTCCGCGTCCCCCCCTCGGCGAGCGCGGCGCCGGCGAGGGCGGCGGTCCCCTCGCGGCCGCGCGGATCGTCGATCGACCCCGTCTCGAAGAGGAAACGGAACGAGACGAACGGCGTCGCCCGGGACGGAAGGAGGACGGTCTTCACGAGTGGATCAAGGTGACGACCGTCCGATTCTCGGCACGGAACGTCGTTCCGGCGGCGCGCACGAGATCGGCCGCCGCAACGTCGTCGAGCGTCGCGAACGAGCGATCGATCGCCCCGGTCGTGCCCGAGAGCTGGAAGAAGTGGCAGACGGTGTTCGCAACCTGGTCGGGAGTCATCAGGCCCGACAGGAACCCGTAACGCAGGCGCGAGCGCACCGCGGCGAGCCGCTCCTCGGGGAGCGCCGCGTCTGCCGCCGACGCGAGCGTCCGCTCGATCGCCGCGCGCACCCCGGAGATGTGGGCGGCCTCTTTCACCCGGGCGAGGACGAGGAAGAGGGTCGGATCGCGGTGGTCCTCGGCGCCCGCGGCGAGCCAATCGACCCACTGCCGCTCCAGCACCAGCTCGCGATAGAGCGGGCTCGTCGGCGCGAAGCACGCCTGCGCCAGGACGTCGAGCGCCCGCACCTCGACCGCACCAGGATCGAACGCCGGCGCGTGGAACGCCATCGCCAGGAGCGGGAGGGTGGGCGCGGCCCACGGGAGGTGCGCCGTGCGCTCCGCATCCTGAGGCGGCTCCGCGGGGGTCCGGAGCGACGCCGCGCCCGCGCGCCAGGGACCGTAATGGCGGCGGGCGAGCTCGAACACCCGCTCCGGATCGCAATCACCGGCGACGACGAGAACGGCGTTGTCGGGCCGGTACCACCGGTCGAAGAACTTCAGGCTGTAGTCGTACTGCTGCGGCATCGTCTCGATGTCGCGCAAGAACCCCATCGTCGTGTGCTTGTAGGTGTGGGTCGTGTACGCCGTGTCCGCGAGCTTCTCGAAGAGCGCGTTGAACGGGATCGAGTAGTTCTTGTTGTACTCGCCGAGGACCGCGCCGGCTTCCTTCTGGAACGCTTCGACGTCGTAGCGCAGGTGCATGAAGCGGTCGGCCTCGAGGTCCATGATCGTCTCGAGCGCCTCCGACGCCGCCGTGACGTGGTAGCACGTCCAGTCGTCGGTCGTGAACGCGTTGCCGTCGGCGCCGAGCCTCTTGAGAACGTCGTTGTACCTCTCCGGCGAGAAGCGCGGCGTTCCCCGGAACATCATGTGCTCGAAGAAGTGTGCGAAGCCCGTGAGCCCCGGCTCGATCTCGTTGCGCGAGCCGGTGCGCACCGCGACGTAGTGCGCGATGAGGCCGGGCGTGTCGAGGGGGATCGCGACGACCGGCAGCCCGTTGTCGAGCTTCGTCTCGACGATGGGATAGGGAAACGTGGGGCGGATCAATGCTTGCGAGGAGCGAGGGTCATGCTCATGTCGCGATTGATGATCTCTCCGGGCGCCGACTCGACGGTCGCGAGGTCGTTCAGGATCTCGATGACCTTGTCCAAGACCTTGCGTCCATTTTCGGGGCGCCTGAGGTCGCGCCCGCGGAACATGATCGTGACGCGGACCTTGTCCCCCTCGGCGAGGAACCGCTTGGCATGGGAGAGCTTCGTCTCCAGGTCGTGCTCGTCGATGGCGGGGCGCAGCTTGAGCTGCTTGACCACGATGCGCGTCTCCTTCTTGCGCGCATCCCTGGCCTTCTTCGCGGTCTCGAACCGGTGCTTCCCGTAGTCCATGATGCGGACGACGATCGGACGCGCTTCCGCGGCGACCTCGACGAGATCGAGGCCGGCCTCCTCCGCGATACGCCTGGCTTCTTCGATGGGGACGACGCCGACTTGTTCACCTAGGGCGCCGATGAGACGAACGGGACTCAAGCGGATCTGATGATTCACACGGATCTTGTCGTCGATTCTCCACCTCCTGGTCAGAGCCCTGTGCCAAAACCCCGTGAATATAGCATCCGGCGAACCCGGAACCAATGCAAGTGAACTTCTCTAAGGATGCGATGCCCGCACGACCGTATGAATTCCCCCGCGCACGTTGAAGTCGCCCGCGATCTCCATCTTCCGAGGTTGCACCGCCGCAACGAGATCGCTCAGGATCCGGTTCGTCACCGCCTCGTGGAAATGCCCCTCGTCGCGAAACGACCACAGGTAGAGCTTCAAGGACTTCAGCTCGACGCACAGCCGGTCGGGAACGTAACGGATCGTGAACGTCGCGAAATCGGGCTGCCCGGTCTTCGGGCAGACGCAGGTGAATTCCGGACATGTGAACTCGATCGTGTAGTCCCGCGACGGCTCCGGGTTAGGGAATGTCTCGAGGCACTTCCGCGGCTCGGTCGGCATGGCCGCACACTGTAGCCGCACCGCCGCGGCAGGTCTACGATGGGGGTGAGGGGGCCTTGGAGGTGCCCCATGAAGCACCGAGCCGCAACGTTCCTCACCGTGGCCGTCGCCGTCTCCTCGATCTGGGCGGCCATCCCCAAAGAAAACCGCACGAGCGACCGATTCGGCTACTCGACGTTCCTCGAGGACGCCGGACGGGTGACGATCCTCGCCGACGGCTATCCGGCCTCGGTCGCGCCGAAGTCCGGGTACGTCCCGGTACCGGTCGCGGTCGCGGTGACGCAACCGGGCCGCCGCGTCGTCTTCCGCCCCGAGTCGTTCACCCTCGTCGATGCCGACGGCCACGCCGTCCCGGCGGCGAGCTTCGAGGAGATCACGACGAAGTACGGGAGGCGGAATCACGACCGCTCGCTCGCGCGACTGCGCCCGATCGCGGTGCCCGAGACGATCGGCGCGCTGCTCCAAGTTCCGTCGGCCTTCTACCCGCCGGTGAACGGGGGAACGAGGATCCCCGAGGTCGAGCTGTCGAGCGGGACCTGGTTCCAGGACATCCTCTACTTCCCGGTGCCGCCGTCCGGGCTCCACGGCGTGCTGACGCTCCGCGTCACGATCCAGGGCGAGCCGACGGTAGACGTGCGCTTCGTGGCGACCGAGAAGGAGCTCTCCGGCGCGAACGGCTAGCTCACTTCAGATCGCCGAGCTTGACGCGGACGACGCGCTGATCGGTGCCGCGGCCGGTGACGACCGAGAGCTTGACGGTCGCGCCGAGGCCCGCGGTCTCGAAGGCGTCGTAGAGATCTTCCTGGCTGTGGACCTGCTTGCCCTCGACGCCGACGATGACGTCGCCGAGGCGGATCCGCCGTGAGCGCGTCATGGTGAGACCGCTCAGCCCCGCTTGATCGGCGGACGACCCGTCCTCCACCTCGCGGATGACGACCCCGTCGATGTCGGAGCGCTTCGCGTAATAGTCGGGAAGGAACGTGGCGCCGACGATCCCCGGCTGCTGGATCCGGTGATAGCGGATGAGCTGCGGCACGAGGCGCGACACGGTGTCGACCGGCACGGCGAACCCGATGCCGGCCGAAGCGCCGCTCGGCGAGAAGATCGCCGAGTTGATCCCGATGAGGCGGCCCGATGAGTCGAGGAGCGGCCCGCCGGAATTGCCGGGGTTGATCGCTGCGTCGGTCTGGATGACGTCGCGGATCCTGCGCCCCGACGGGGAGCGCAGCTCGCGGCCGAGGCCTGACACCACGCCGGTCGTCAGCGTGTGGTCGAACCCGAACGGGTTTCCGACCGCGAGGACGCGCTGGCCCACGATGAGGTCGGCGGAGCGTCCGCGCGTGAGCGGGGTCAGCTTCGCGGCGGGCGCCTCGATCTTGAGCACCGCGAGGTCCTTGTCGGCGGCCGCGCCGACGACCGTCGCGTCGTACTCGTCGTCGCCCAAGGCGACGGAGAACTTCGTCCCGTCCTCGATGACATGGTAGTTCGTGACGATGTGGCCGTCCTTGTCCCAGACGAACCCGCTGCCGGTCCCCTGCGGCGCGTCGACGGCGTCGAAGGAGAAGAGATCGACCTGGCGTGCGAAGTTCGTGATGAAGACGACGGAGGCCGACGCCTTGCGGAAGACGCCGATGTCCCGCCGTTCCTCGGCGGTCAGTCCTTCGGGAAGAGGGGCATCGGGAGCTTCGCTGGCGAGCGTGGACGACCGGGTGTCCGTCGCCGGCGGAGCCGCCCCTCGGCAAGCGCCGGCCGCGGCGAGCGCGGCCAGCGCCAGTGCCGGGAGGCGACGGATCACTTCGCGGGGCCGAGAGTCTTGACGTGCGCGGCGATCGCCTGGATCTGCTCGGGCGACAGCTTGCTCTTGAACGCCGGCATCTTGTTCTTGCCGTCCGTGGTCATCTTGGCGATCGCATCCGCCGACATCTCCGACTGGAACGCGGGGTCGTTGAAGTTCTTCGAGCCCTTCGCGGCCGGCTTGGCCACGCCGTCTTTCCCGTGGCAGAGGGCGCACTTCGAGTCGTAGAGGGCCTTCCCGTCCTCGGCCGCGAAGGCGAGCCCACAACCGAGGACGACGAGAGCGACGATCAGCGAACTGGTCAGCAAACGGCGCATACTTTTCTCCCTTGAATGGTCGGGCAACCGTCCCTCGATTCTAGCGTGGCGCCCGAGCTACTTCAGCGTTTTGACGTGCGCGGCGATGGCGTTGATTTGGTCGGCGTTCAGCTTGTCCTTGTAGGCGGGCATCTTGTTCTTGCCGTCCATCGTCACCTTGGCGATCGACTCGACCGTGGCGGTCTTTTGGTAGTTCGGATCGTTCAAGTTGGCCGACCCCTTCGCCATCGGCTTGGCGACTCCGTCCTTACCGTGGCACGACGCGCACTTTTGCTCGTACAACGCCTTGCCGTCCTCCGCGGCGAACGCGACTCCGGTGGCGAGGACGAGGCCGAGGATCATGAGGATCGAGATCGTTCTGACGCGACGCATGCGAGTCTCCTTTCGCGGTTACGCGACGGGTGGCGACTTTCGCACCGAGAGGACGGGACAGGGCGCCTCGCGAAGGATCTTCTCGGCGACCGATCCGAACACGAGGTGGCGCCAGCCCGTCCATCCGTGAGTCGCGAGCACGATGAGATCGATCTTCTCCGTCTGCGCGATCCGGCCGACCTCGGCGGCGGGGTCGCCTCGGCCAACGACGGCGCGCAGCTTGACGCCGTTGGGAGCGTTCTGCGCGGCGACCTGGGCGAGGCGCCGCTCGACCTCATCGCGGACCTGCCGCTCGTACTCGGGAAGCGGCGATGATGCCAAACCGAAGTCGGCATACGGCGGAATGTCCCAGGGAGTCGGAGCGTCCACCGGCAGGATGTGGACGAGGACGATCTCGGCATCGAAGTGCGAGGCCAGCTCCACCGCCGCGGGGATCGCCGTCAGCGAGGTGTCGCTGAAGTCGGTTGTCACCAGTATCCGGTGAAATGGGAGCATTCCGTGGCCTCCAGGACGTCAGGGTACGCCCTGGCGCGGCGTGCACCAAATCGATTCAGGACCAACCGGGCTCAGTTTGCGGAGCGGCGCGCCTCGAACCAAGTTCCCGCGGCAACGGCCAGGAGCATGAGGAAGAAGCACAGGGCGAACCCAGCGACGAACCCGTCCGAGTACGCCGCGCCGACGAGACGGTAGAACCCCTGGATCGTCGGGCCGTCCGGCGCCTCGAGGCCGTTCCGCATGATCTTGCGCAGGAACCCTGCGAGGGCGAGGACGCTCGCGACCACCCCGATAAAGCCGACAATGATGGTCGTCAGGCGTTGCCGCTTCGTCATGAACCCCCCGGGTGCTGGGAGTATCCGCTGTGGGCAGGAGGCTCGCCACTGCCAATTTTCGGCACTCGGCGGCGGCCTCTACAATGAGCGCGTGAGACTGAGCGCTTATCGCCGCCGGAAGACGCGCGCGGTCGCCATCGGGGACGTGACCGTCGGCGGCGACCATCCGATCCGTGTCCAGTCGATGACGACGCCCGCGACGACCGACACGTCGGGGACCGTCGCGCAGATCGAGCGGCTCGTCGCAGCGGGGTGCGAGATCGTCCGCGTCACCGTCCCGACCAGCGCCGACGCGGACAACCTCCCGAAGATCCGCGCCGCGCTCCGTTCCCGCGGGATTCGCGTGCCGCTCGTGGCGGACATCCACTTCACGCCGGCCGCGGCGATGAAGGCGGTCGAGCACGTCGAAAAGATCCGCGTGAACCCCGGGAACTTCGCCGACAAGAAACGCTTCGCGGTCCGTGAGTACACGGACGCCGAATACGCTGAGGAGCTGGCGCGGATCCACGCGGCGTTCTCGCCGCTCGTCCGGCGTGCGAAGGAGCTGGGCGTCGCGATGCGCATCGGGACGAATCACGGCTCGCTCTCGGACCGCATTATGAACCGCTTCGGGGACTCGCCCGATGGGATGGTCGAGTCGGCGCTCGAGTTCGTGCGCATCTGCGAGGACTGGGATTACCGCGACCTCGTGCTCTCGATGAAGGCCTCGAACCCCTCGGTCGTGCTCGAGGCGTACCGGTCTCTCGTCGCGCGGATGGATACGCTGGGAATGGACTACCCGCTCCACCTCGGCGTCACCGAGGCCGGCGACGGCGAGGACGCGCGCATCAAGTCGGCCCTCGGCATCGGCGTGCTCCTCGAGGAAGGAATCGGCGACACCGTTCGGGTCTCCCTCACAGAGGATCCCGTGGCGGAGGTCCCGGTCGCCTTCGCGCTCGTGGCTCCGTTCAACGCGCTCCTCGACCGGCCTCAGTCGACGGGAGCGATCGAGGTGCGGTCGTTCGTCAGGACGAGCCGGCCGGTCCGCATGGGCCCGCGGATGCTGGGAGGCCACGGCACCGTCCTCGTGGAAGTGCCGCTCCGCTCGGCCCTCGACGATCTCGACGCGGTCCGGCGCGAGCTCGACGGCGAGGCCGGCGTGCGCGTGCCCGAGGAGACCCGCGCGGAGATCGTCGTCGTCGAGGTGCGTCACGCCGGCGAGCTCGCAGCGCTCGAGCACCTCCACGCGTCGATGGAGCTCGTGGCCCCGAGCGTCGCGCTGTCGGCGCGGATGGCGCCTGAGCTGGCGGTCGAGGCCGCGTTCCGCGCCGCCCATCGCGTGGAGGTCGCTCTCACGGATGCCGCCGCGCTCGCGAGGCTCCTCCCGCTCGCGGCGCGAACGGGGACTCCCCTGCTCGTCGAGGCCGCGTCGGTCGATCTCGCGATCGATGCCGCGCGCGGCGGAGCGCCGGTCGTCCTCGCGCTCGATCCTGCGCTCGAGCCAGGACCGCTCGTGGCCTACCGCGACCTCGCGGCGCGGCTCGACGGCGCGGGGATCGCGGTCCCGATCGTCCTGCTCGACCGCCCCGCCTCGCGTGAGGCGGACGCGCTCCTCGGGCCGGCGGCCGCGCTCGGCGGCCTCCTCTGTCAGGGGATCGGTGACGCGGTCCGCGTCGAAGGCGGCACGGCCGGCGACGCGCGCCGGCTCGGATTCAACATCCTCCAGGCGGCGCGCGTGCGCATGACCAAGACCGAGTTCATCTCGTGCCCGTCGTGCGGCCGCACGCTCTTCGACCTCGAGACGACGACGGCGGCGATCAAGACCCGCACCGCGCACTTGAAAGGTCTCAAAATCGCGGTCATGGGATGCGTTGTCAACGGCCCCGGCGAGATGGCCGACGCCGACTTCGGCTACGTCGGCTGGGGCGACGAGAAGATCGCCCTCTTCGTCGGCAAGGAGCTGGTCGAGAAGGACATCCCGACCGTCGAGGCCGCCGACCGCCTCGTCGCGCTCATCAAGCGCCACGGACGCTGGGCCGAGCCCTAGAGCAGCCGCCTCTTCCGCGCTCCCGACGTCAGCTCGTCGCGGAACTTCGGGTGCGCGATCGCGATGAGCGCGCGGGCACGCTCGGCCAGGGTCTTGCCGAACAGATCGGCAACGCCGAGCTCGGTGACGACGTAGTGGACGTCGGCCCGTGACGTCACGACGCCCGCCGCCGGCTCGAGAGCCGATGTGATCCGCGAGACCTGCCCGTCCTTCGCGGTCGCGAGGAGCGCGATGACCGCGCGGCCGTTCCTCGCTCGCGCGGCGCCGCGGATGAAGTCGACCTGCCCGCCGAATCCCGAATAGACCGTCTCGCCGATCGAGTCGGAGCAGACCTGCCCGGTGAGATCGACGGCGATCGCGGAGTTCACCGCGACCATCCCGTCGTTCTGCGCGATCACGAACGGATCGTTGACGTAGTCGCTGGGATGGAACTCGACGATGGGATTGTTGTGGATGAAGTCGAAGAGCGCCCTCGATCCGAGCACGAACGACGCCACGGCCTTGCCGGGGTGAAGCGTCTTCCTCTCGTTGGTGACGACCCCCTGCTCGATCAGCTCGACCATCCCGTCCGAGAACATCTCGGTGTGGACGCCCAGATGCTTGCGATCGCGGAGAAAGTGGAGAACCGCGTCGGGAATGCCGCCGATGCCGAGCTGCAGCGTCGCGCCGTCCTCGATGAGCGAGGCGACGTTTCGTCCGATGTCCTCGTAGGCGTGGGACATGCGGACACGCGGCAGCTCGGGAAGCGGATCGTGCGCCTCGACGAAGTACGTGACCTTGCGCACGTGGATGAAGTTGTCGCCGAGAACGCGCGGCATCGCCGGGTTGACCTGCGCAATGACGACACGCGCCGCCTCGGCGGCGGCCTTCGTGCACTCGACGCCGACGCCGAAGCTGCAGAAGCCGTGCTCGTCCGGCGGCGAGACGTGGATGAGCGCGACGTCCGGCCTGAGGTTCCCGTTGCGGAGCACGCGAGGGACCTCGGAGAGGAAGATCGGCACGTAGTCCGCACGACCGTCGTTGACCGCGGAGCGCACGTTCTTCCCGCAGAAGAGGGCCACGTGGCGGAAATGCCCGTCCATTCCCTCGCCGACGTAGTCCGCACGCCCCACCGACATGAGGTGCATGATCCGGACGCCGGACAGCTCGGGCGCACGCGCGACGAGGGCATCGAGAAGGCGTTCCGGCGTGGCGCAGCCGGGGTGGACGTAAACGAGGTCCCCGGACGTCACGGCCGCCAGCGCCTCCTGGGCGGAGACGAGCTTGTCGTGGAAGATCCGCTCGGAGACGGGGCTGACGCGGCTGGCCGGTGTCGCGCTCATGGCACCATCTCCCGGTAGGGCAGCATGAGTGGGTCGGCGATCTTCCTCTGCGCGCAGTAGCCGCCGTGGGTGTAGAACCCTCGCGCCAGCGTTCCGCCCTCCCGGAGGACCGCCTCCGCGCTCGACGTCGCGAACTCCGCGAGTAACGGCAGCAGGATGTTCGAGAGCGCCACGGTCGCGGTCCGCGGGACGAGCGCGGGGATGTTCGGCACGCAGAAGTGCGTGACCCCTTCTTCGACGTAGACCGGATCGACGATCGTCGTGGGGCGCGAGGTCGTCGAGCAGCCGCCTTGGTCGATCGCGACGTCGGCGAACACGGAGCCCGGACGCATGCGGCCGATGAGGCCGGCGTTGAGGAGGTGAGGAGTCGCCTCCATGTCGATGAACACGGCTCCGACGAGCACGTCGGCGATCGGAACGAACCTCTCGAGATTGTAGGGGGTCGAGGTCGAGGTCACGACGGTGCGGCCGCGCTCGGCCAGCGCCCGCAGGCGCGCCACGTCACGGTCGAGGACGATGACGTGCGCGCCCATCTCCCCGGCCGCGAGAGCGGCATTCGTTCCCGCCACGCCCGCGCCGAGGATCACGACGGTCGCCGGCGCGACGCCCGGCGTGCCGCCGAGGAGGATCCCCCGCCCGCCCTGACGGGCCTGGAGGTAATGCGACGCGATCGGCATGATCAGACGCCCCGCGATCTCGCTCATCGCGGTCATGACCGGACGGTTCCCGCCCGGCTCCTCGATCGCCTCGAAGCCGATCGCCGTGACGTTCTTGGTCAGGAGAATCTCGACGGCTTCGCGTGTCGCGTGGGAGAGCTGGAGGAACGAGAACAGGACCTGCCCGTCCTCGAGCATCCGGTACTCCTCCCACGACGGGGGGTAGACCTTGAGGACCATCTCCGAGCGCGCGATCGCCTCGTCGGCGGCGTAGACGATCGCCGCTCCCTGCTCGCGGTACGACTGATCGTCGTACCCGGAGGCCGCCCCGGCTTCGGACTGGAGCACGACGCGGTGGCCGCGGCGGACGAGTTCGCCGACGGCGAACGGGATCAGGGGGACGCGCGTCTCGCCGACGTAGGTCTCGCGGACGATGCCGATGTCCATCGTCGCTCTCCTTCCGCGCCCCACGCGGGACCCGGAAGGGAAGATAGCGACTGTCGCGGAAGCGTCCCGGACCGAAACCGTCGTGATGTCAGATCGGGATCTCGTTCCACTCCCGGACCATCCACGTGCCCAGGCCGCGCTCGACGAGCGGGCTCATGCGCGCGAGCGATTCGGCCTCGTAGAGATCGTTCGCGTCCAGGATCTCGAGGAATCCGTCGCCCCGCGCGAAGGCGCCCGCGGCGCGCAGCTTGCCGGCGTCGGCCAGCGACCGGAGGTGCTCGAGGTGCTCGCGGCGCGCGGGCGCCACCTCGTCCTCAGGCCCGGTGACGAGGATCGTCCGCACGAAGTAAGGCATCAGAGATCGACCTTCTCGAGGTAGCTCGGGCAATGGACGTCGAGCTTCAGCGTCGCGCGGATCTGCGCGGCGAGCGCGTCGCGGGCGTCGGGCTCGCCGTGGACGAGGTGCACGCGTCCGGGGCGTACGCCGCCCTTGCCGAGCCACGCGAGGATCTCCCCGCGGTCGGCGTGCGCGGAGAGGCCGTCGAGCGTCTCGACGCGCGCCTTGACCGGGATCTCGCGCCCGAACATCTTGAGGAACTTGGCTCCATCCTGGAGCGCGCGGCCGCGCGTGCCCACCGCCTGGAAGCCGACGAGGAGCACGGTCGTCCGGTGGTCGGAGACCTTGTACGCGAGGTGGTGGAGGATGCGACCGCCCTCGGCCATCCCCGAGGCCGAGATGATGATCGTCGGGTAGGCGACGTTGTTGAGTCCCTTCGACTGCTCGATCGTCGTCGCGAAGTGGACGTTCTTCATCCCGAGAACGTCGGCCCCCCGCGCCTCGGCGGCGCGCATCTCGTCGTCCTGGGCCTCGGGGTGGCGAACGAGGATCGTGTTCGCCGCGATCGCCATCGGCGAATCGACCCAGATCGGGACATCCTCGGGCACCGTTCCCTCGGCGCGCAGCTGGCGCAGCAGGTACATAAGGTGCTGCGTGCGCCCGACGGCGAAGGACGGGATGAGAAGCGACCCGCCGGCGCGAATCGTCTCGTTGACGATGGCGCCGAGCCGTTGCTTGGGGTCGTCCTTGGGGTGGTCGCGGTTGCCGTACGTGCTCTCGCAGAGGAGGTGATCGCACGGAACGAGCGGCTCGGGATCGGGCAGGATCGGCTGATCCGGCCTCCCAAGATCGCCGGAGAAGAGGACGGTCGTCGTCTTCCCGTTCTTCGAGATGCGAACCTCGATCATCGAGGCGCCGACGATGTGGCCCGCCGCCTTGAAGTTCACCGTGATCCCCGGATGCACCTCCCGCGGCGTGTCGAACGCGATCGTGTCGATCTTCGGCAGCATCCGCCGTGCGTCGTCCTGCGTGTAGAGAGGGAGCGCCGGCTTGTGTTTGGTGAAACCGTGGCGGTTCGCGAAGCGGGCATCTTCTTCCTGGAGGTGGCCCGAGTCGGGCAAGATGATCCCGCAGAGGTCCCTTGACGCGGGTGTCGTGAGCGTCGCACCTTCGTAGCCGCCGCGGTAAACCACGGGAAGGTACCCGCTGTGGTCGAGATGCGCGTGCGTGAGCAGGATGAGGCCGAGCGACGACGGCTCGAACGGCGGCGGGCTCCAGTTACGAAGCCGCAGCTCCTTCAAACCCTGGAACAGCCCGCAATCGACGAGCATACGGAACCCGTCGTGCTCGAGCAGGTATTTCGACCCCGTGACCGTTCCCGTCGCGCCGAGAAACTGGAGCGTCGCCATACGCGGATCCTACCAGGGGCGAGCGCGGGATTTGCTACGATATGGGCGGCGGAGGTGAGCGATGACGATCGAGATCGAATACTGCACCCAGTGAAACTACAAGCCGAGAGCCGCCGGTCTGGCGGCCGAGCTGCAGAAGTCGTTCGGGGTCGAGCCTAAGCTCCTGGCGTCGGCCGGCGGCGTGTTCGAGATCAAGGTCGACGGCAAGAAGGTGTTCTCGAAGAAGGCGCTCGGACGCTTTCCCGAGGAAGGCGAGGTCGAGGGGCTGATCCGCGCCGCGCAGTGACGGAAGGGACGGTGGTTCGCCGGGGATGAGTCTTCTCGACAAGACGATCGCTCTCACGCTGCCCGCCGTCCCCAAGCCGATCGTCGGCTACTTCTCCAAGCGGTACATCGCCGGCCCTACCCGCGACGACGCCTTCCGTGTCGTCCGCACGCTCGCCGACGAGGGCGCGATGGCGACCCTCGACATCCTGGGCGAGTTCATCTCGTCGATCGACGAGGCCGACGCGAACACCGCGGATTACGTCGAGCTCGTCCAGCAGATCGCGGCCACGAAGCTCCCTCGCGCGAACGTTTCGGTCAAGCTCACCGGCCTCGGCCTGCTCCTCGACCGGGCGCGGTGCCTCGACAACATGCGCCGGCTCACACGGGCCGCCGCCGACGCGGACAACTTCGTGCGCATCGACATGGAAGACGCGCAGTGCACGGATGCGACCCTCGGGATCTACCGCACGCTGCGCACCGAGTTCCCCGGCCGCGTCGGCGTCGTGCTCCAGGCGCGCCTCCGTCGCACCTTGGACGACATCGACGCGCTCACCGCGACCCCCGCGAACTTCCGGCTGTGCAAGGGGATCTACCTCGAGCCGCGCGAGATCGCCTTCGACGACCCGCAGATCATCCGCGACAACTTCACGCTCTGCCTCGAGCGGATGCTCGAGAGGAGCGCGTACGTCGGCATCGCGACGCACGACGAGCGCCTCGTCTGGGAAGGCCTCCGCCTCGTCAGAAGATTCGGCCTGGCGCCGCACCAGTACGAGTTCCAGATGCTCCTCGGCGTCGAGGACGATCTCCGGAGGATCCTGCTCAAATCGGGCCACCGCGTCCGCGTCTACGTGCCGTTCGGCGAGCAGTGGTACGCCTACTCGGTGCGCCGCCTTCGCGAGAACCCTCAGATCGCGGGGTATGCGTTCAAGGCGATGTTCCGCTGACTACTTCCCGACTCCCACACCCAGCTCGTAGACCATCCGCCCTCCCAGAAACGCGACGAGAACGGTGAGCGCGACGCCGGCGAGAAGCCCCGCCGCGTAGAGCCGCCGCGCGCCTTCGGGGACGCGCCCGCGTCCCCACGCACGCACGAGCAGGAGCGGCAGGAAGACGCCGAGCACCATGATCCCGTAGCGCTCGTGCTGATCGACCGCCGCGGCGCCGGCCTCCGTGAGCGTGAGCGAGTTCTCCGCGAGAAACCCCGTGATCAGCGTCGGGATGAGCGCGAGCGTCCCGGTGACGACGAGCACCGTGCCCGTCGCCTCCCACGAGGCGCGCTGCCGGAGAACGCCCAGCGCCTCGACGACGCCTCCGGCGATGAGGAATGCGACCGTGAGGTGGACGAGCGCCGGGTGGATGAGGTGGAGCAACGGGGGCTCAGACGTTCGGGTTCAAGCGCGCCAACTCCTCGAGCAGCTCCTTGGAGCGCGCGTCCAGGTCACGCGGCGTGACGATCTGCACGACCGCGTAGAGATCGCCGGCCGGCCGCCCCGCGTGCGCGGGCACGCCGCGGCCCTTGAGGCGGAAGCGCTGGCCGCTCCGCGTCCCGGGCGGAAGCTTGATCGTCGCGCGTCCGTCGAGCGTCGGCACCTCCACATCGCCCCCGAGGGTGGGCTTCACGATGCCGATCGGGACCTCGACGACGAGGTCGTCCCCGTCCCGGCGGAAGAGCGGGTGCGGCTCGACATGAATGCTCACGTAGGCGTCGCCCGGGTGTCCGCCGCTCCCCTCGTTCCCCTTCCCCGGAATCCGGATCCGCTCGCCGTCGTCGATCCCGGCGGGAATGCGGACCTTCACTCGTTCCTGGGTCCGCGCACGACGCCCGTTGCGAACGACCTCGCGCGGGATCGCCACCTCGAGCGTGGTGCCATGGATCGCGTCGACGAACGGCAGGCTCATCTCGAGGCTCAGGCTCTGCCCCGGCTGAGGGCCGCGCGGGCCGCGGCGCCCTCCGCCCCGGCCGCCACCGAACATCTCGAACAGGTCGGAGAGGTTCCCGAGTCCGAGGTCCTCGAAGTTGACCGTCGAGCCCTGGAAGGGATCGAAGCCCGGCTCGAACGCCTCGTGCCCGCCGCGGTCGTACTTCGCCCGCTTCTCGGGATCGGAGAGGACGGCGAACGCCTCGGAGACTTCCTTGAACTTGTCTTCGGCGGATTTGTCGCCGGGGTTCACGTCCGGATGGTGCTTGCGGGCGAGGCGCCGGTACGCGGCCTTGAGCTCTTTCTCGCCGACTGTGCGTGGAACCCCCAGGATCTCGTAGTAGTCCTTCTTGGCGGTCACGCTCCGCACCTTAGGATTGGCCCTACGGGGTGTCAAGCCGCGGCCGAGGCTAGAATCCGCGCATGAGCCTCTTTCTTTCCGTCTGGTGCACCCTTCTCCTCGCCGCGCTGCCGCCTCCGGTCCCGCCGGACAGCCAGCTCAGTCCGCCACCGAAGCCGGCGCCTCCGCCTGCTTCGGACGACAGCCAGCAGAAGCAGGACGAGGGCGAGCCGGACCCCGCCTATCTGACGATGCTCCCCGACGACGGATCGCCCTGGGGCCTTGCGCCTGAGCTGGCCGACAAGCTCGCGGCGGTCGCGACGCGCTACGCCGAGTACGCGGTGCGCTTCCAAAGCGTGGAGACGGTCCGCAAGGCGAAGTTCGACGCGGGCGAGGCCAAGAAGGAGACCTCGAAGAAATACGGCTACCTCCTCGTGCGAGACCCGGATCAGAGGATCCAGGAGTTCCGTCAGAAGATGAAGAGCGACGGAACGATCACCTCGAGCGAGGTCAACGACGCCGAGGCGTTCCCGCCCGCGTACGAGTGGGTCTTCCTCTTCAGCAAGGTGAACCAGCCCTACTTCGCGTATCGCGAGCGAGGCGACCGTTTCGAGGGCTACGACTGGGTGCGGGTCATCGAGTTCAAGGGGGCGGTGCCCTACACCGACGGCCGCGAGATCCGTCAGTGGGACGGCGTCGTCCTCATCGACGCGGCGACGTTGACGCCGGTCGAGATCCGGGCCGAGCCGAGCCACCAGGCCGAGCGCCTGCGGATGCTCTTCGACCGCTGGGCACAGTCGTTCAACGTGGCGGGCTTCCGGGTCGGGCCCAAGCCATTCGGGTACTCCGGGCGTGTCCTCTTCCAGACCCGGAAGGACAACCTGACCTTCCCGACGCAGCTCCGGTACACGGCGTTTCGCGCAGTGTCGCCGAAGCAGACGGAGCCGACCGAGGCCTCGACGCGCGATTACGCCGAGTACAAGTTCTTCCAGACGGGGACCAGCGAGAAATCGGGCGTAGCGAAGCCCTAGAACAATAAGGGGACAGCTACCGAATTAAATGGGGACATTCTGCTTTTACTTTCA